>DAITLT010000316.1:0-3954 GCA_036835505.1 Pseudomonas sp. | reverse complement strand
TGACCAAGGCGCGCCTGTGCCTGGACCTGACCCTGAAGGATCTGCAAGGCTGACCCGTTCGGTAGCCCGGATTTCATCCGGGGCCACAGCGCAGGCCATCGCAGTTCCCGGATTTCATCCGGGCTACCGCTGAACGAAGTTGCACGCGTAGGATGGTGTGCGCAGCGATACCCATCACGGCTGCTCTGGCCTATTCGATGGGTATCGCACGCTCAACCCATCCTACGAGCTTCGCTCCCCTCGCCCATTTATGGGAGACGACTGCATGGATGCAGGAGGTAGAGACACGACGCAGGAAGCCCAAGCCGAGGGGCTGGGGGAGAGGGCTGAAATCAGCACGTAACTGCCAGTTTATCCCCTCTCCCCTGAGGGGCGAGGGGACTGATCGCGTTAAGCCAGTTGTTCCCGGATTTCATCCGGGTTACCGCAGTAACAAAAACGCCCGGCATTGCCGGGCGTTTTTATGTCTGCCGGCAGGCTTTTTACATGTCCATGCTCAGCGACAGGTGTACGGCGCGCGATGGCTGGTCGCTGCTGCGCAGGGACTGGCGCAGCACTTCATTAAGCGGCAGCTCCACCGGCATGCCGGTGCTGGTGCGGCCCTTGAGCAGGGTCCAGGGGTGGACGCTGTCGACATAGCGCGGCGACTTGCCATAGGTCTCGGTAAACAGGGCCACGGCCTGATCGGCCTGCCTGGCGGCGAAGTAATCCTGCTCGACCTGGAAGAACTGCAAGGTGCTGGTCTGGCTGGTACCGCCCAGCAGCAGGTTCAGGGTGCGCCCGAGAAGGGCGACGAGTGACTTGATCATGGGTTAATCCTCGTTATTGACGGTGCTCGGCACCAGCAGGAACGTACGACAAAGGTTGACCGCGCCGGGTAACGGGCGGGCACGCGCAAGTAATGAAAACTGGAAGGGTTCGCCGCTATAGGGGGTCAGGGCGCCGCGCATCCTGTTGCGCGATACCCGGCTGACGTCTGGACGACGGCATGTCCGGGTAGAGGCGGACAGCTACGTTGGCTGTCGCTCGCTTGTTACTGCCGGCGATTATGCCGGATATGTACGATAAGTCAGCTTTTGGCGATGGACGGTCATGGCCGACGGCTCTGGAATGCGCCTTACAGACCATCGCACAGGCGCCTTTGGGCCATCCGGCGTACCGCCAAGAGCGGCTTGCGCCAAGCTCAGGCGCCGCGCCAGGGCTGATGGCCGGTTGTTTCTCTGGCCATGAACGCCCGCCTGGGCAGGCAGTAGTCGAGCCCACAAGCGTTGCCAAGGGGTAAACTGCCGCCCATATCATCCACCCGCAGAGTAACTACCCATCATGGAATGGCTGACCAGCCCGGAAATCTGGATCGCATTTTTCACCCTGACCGCACTGGAGATCGTCCTCGGCATCGACAACATCATCATGATCGCCATCCTCGTCGCTCGGGTGCCCAAGCCCATGCAGGCCAAGACCCGCTTCTTCGGCCTGGCCCTGGCGATGGTCACACGGATCATGCTGCTGCTCTCCATCACCTGGGTGATGCGCCTGACCACCGACCTATTCAACGTCTTCGGCCAGGGAATTTCCGGACGCGACCTGATTTTGTTCTGCGGCGGGCTGTTTCTGCTGTGGAAGAGCAGCATGGAGATCTACCACGGCCTGGAAGGTGAAGACGAGACCGCCAACGAGCCCAAGAGCATGGCCGGCGGTTTCCTCGGCACCATCGTACAGATCGCCATCATCGACATCGTGTTCTCCCTCGACTCGGTGATCACCGCGGTCGGCATGGTCTCCAACGTGCCGGTGATGGTCGCCGCGATCATCGTCGCCGTGCTGGTGATGATGCTCGCCGCCGGCAGCATCAGCGCCTTTATCGACCAGCATCCATCCCTGAAGATGCTCGCCCTGTCGTTCCTCACCGTGGTCGGCACCGTGCTGGTCGCCGAAGCCTTCGACGTGCATGTGCCCAAGGGCTATGTGTACTTCGCCATGGCCTTCTCCCTGGGCGTCGAGAGCATCAACATCCGTATGCGCACGGCGCGGGCCAGGAAGCTGGCCCAGGCCGAGCCGGTCAAACTGCGCAAGGATATTCCCGGCGAGTAAAGCAAGCGGCGGTCAATAGGCAGGCGCACTCGGCGCCCGCCTATTGGCAGCACTACTCCAGGGTGAACCACTGCACCTCGACCCGGCGATTCTTGTCGCCCTCCTGACTGATCGGCTCTTCCCAGCCACGGCCGACCAGCTCGACACGGTCGTCCTTGATCCCCGGATGCCGCGCCAGCAGGGCGGTTTTCACCGCCAGGGTGCGCTGCCGGGAAAGCTCCATGGCTTTCAACGACATGCGCCGCACCAACGCGGCACCGCCCTGGCGTTCAAAGTCGGCGACCATGCCGTTATCCACGTGGCCGCGCAGCAGCACGATGGAGCCAGGACTGACCTGCAGAAACGTCTTGATGGTGTCTAGATACTCCTGGTTGGCCACCGCCTGCTTATCCAGTTCGGCCGAGTTGGCCTCGAAGAAGAAGCGGATGTCTTTGCTCAGCAATGCATCACCTTCCAGTGCCACCTTGCCGCTGGTGCGGATCGGGGCGATGGCAATGCTCTGGCCCTTGAACTGGCCGCCGGTCTGCAGACTTTTCAGGTGCTGCAAATCCGCAAAGCGAGCCGGATCGGCCGGATTGCGAATCAGCGCGCCATAAGCCAGCACCGAGGACTGGAAGATGCCCTGAAAGGAGCCGGCTGAATCGATGCTGCCATCGAAGAACGCCAGGTTTTCCGGCAGGTTGCTCAGGTGTACCTTGCTCAGTTCGTCGAGGGTTTCCTCGCGGCTCCAACCGAAGGCCTTGGCGACCACCTCGGCATGGGCCTGAGGGTTGTCGCGCAGCAGCCGATTGCCCTCCAGCAAACCATGCACCAGACCTTTAACCATCTCCGGATGGGCGCTGGCGAAGCCCTTGTTGACCGCCAGAATATCCGCCACCACCAGCAGGTTGCGGTTGGACACCAACATCTTCGCCGCGCCCGCAGACTCGGCGACCACCTCATCGGTACGCGGCGACCAGCCGACACAACCGTTGATCCGTGGCTTGCCACTCTGCAATTCGGCGGCATAGGCGTCGCAGGCGAGGAAGGCATCCGCGTAAAACACCAGACCCAACTCATTGGGTCCCGGACGGCTGTCCAGATCGCGCAGCACTTTCACCGGCACGCCGGCCTCGGAGGCCAGGTAGCGGATAAAGAACTCGCTCTCATTGAACTGCGAAGCACCGAGCACCTTACCCTTGAGCTGGTTGATGCTGGCAATGCCGCTGTCCACCACCACCTGATCGGAGCCTCGAGAGAAGGCGATCTGCGCCGGCACCGTGACCTCAAACTGACGGCCGAGCACTGCCAGCACGTCGGCGGTGGTCGCCACTGCCGCCAACTGACCGTTGTTCAAAGCCGACCATTCCTCACCCTCGCCCTTGTTCAGGCGCAGTTGAAAGCCGTATTGCTTGGCGAAAAATGATTCGGGGTTGGGCGCCAACCCGCCATTGGCGACGATCAAGCCGCCATAACCGGCGTACTCGCTCATGTCGATGTCGAGGATATTGTTCTTCACCTCATAGGCCGCCGCCGATTGCAGCGTTGGGGTGCCCATGACCGGCTCGATCGACGCCGGCCCGGCCCCCACGCCAAGGCTGGCGGGCAGACTCGCCAGCGTACTGTCGGCGCCTTGCTTGAGCAGGTCCTGGCTGACCAGCCAGCCGCCTAAGCCAAGTAGCCCGAGCACCAGCACTATGGTCAGCAGCTTGCCGGCGGCATTGCCGCGTTGGCGTTGACGGAACGAAGATAAATCCATGACGCGTCTCCCTGTCGGTTGCGAGCCCAGGGCCCGCCATTCAGTGTGCAAATCTTCGCGGTGGCGCCAGCCGTAGCCTGGATGCAATCCGGGAAACCCCACAGGGAATCCCCCGGATTGCATCC
>DAITLT010000315.1:0-3956 GCA_036835505.1 Pseudomonas sp. | reverse complement strand
CCCTTTGTCCCGGTGGACTGCAACTCGCTGAGTGAAACCCTGCTCGAGAGCGAGTTGTTCGGCCACGTCAAGGGCGCGTTTTCCGGTGCCACCAGCGACCGCCCCGGACGCTTCGATGCGGCCAATGGCGGCACCCTGTTGCTCGATGAAGTGGGCGAGCTGCCCCTGAGTGTGCAGGCCAAGTTGCTGCGCGTGCTGCAGAACGGCGAGATCCAGCGCCTGGGCGCCGACCAGCCGCTGCATGTGGATGTGCGGATCATCGCCGCCACCAACCGGCACTTGCCCGACAGCATCCGCGATGGGCACTTTCGTGCCGACCTTTATCACCGCTTGTCGGTGTACCCGGTGCCGATTCCGCCGCTGCGCGAGCGCGACCAGGACGTGCTGCTGCTGGCCGGGCATTTTCTTGAACTCAACCGGGCGCGCCTGGGCCTGCGCAGCATGCGCCTGTCGCCGGCGGCGGAGCGGGCCATGCTCGCCTACCCGTGGCCGGGCAATGTGCGCGAGCTGGAGCATGTGCTCAGCCGGGCGGCGGTCAAGCTGCTCAGCCGCGGCGCCAGTCGCACGCAAATCCTCAGCCTGGAGCCGGAAGTGCTCGACCTCGAAGGCCTCGGTGGTTACCTCGCGACACTGGAGGTGCCGCCCGCCAACGCGGCGCCGAGCGAGTTGAGCGGCTCGCTGCGCGAGGCGGTGGAGGCCTGTCAGCGGCAGAGCATTCTCAAGGCCCTGGAGTTGTGCGCCGACAACTGGGCGAATGCGGCCCGGCGCCTGGATCTCGACCCCAGCAACCTGCATAAGCTGGCGCGCCGGTTGGGCTTGAAGTAGGCGCCATTGCTGCAGCCGGTCGGGCAATTTGCCCGGCAGAGCCACTTGAGTTGATTGCGATCAATAGATTTTCCCGCGCGAGCCGTGACACTGCGGGTTATCGCCGGCCAGGATCGCAACATGTGTGCAGCAATTGAGTGGAACAGCCAACTGATCAAGCGTTACGGGCATGCCGCGCTAGCCGCAGGCAGCTACCCGCAGAACTCCCAGTTTCATCGTGGGGTTGCCGCGCTGGATCTGTTGCGCGCCCTGCGCAGCAGTCGCCAGGCCCAGCGGCCGCTGTCTTTGGCGGTGCAGTTGCCGGTGCTGGCTGGCCCGCGCGACGCCCAGGCGCCCCACGGCATTGGCGTGTACTTGCAGCACCTGGGGCGGGAAATCGACATGCTCGCTTGCCACCTCGGCGCGAACCAGCGGGTGCAGCAGTTTCATCTGGCCGGTGGCCTGCCCAACGCCGTCGAACTCAATCGGCTGATGGAGCAGGTGCAGCGACGTTTCAACTTCCAGCCCTACGCCGGTGGCGACAACAGCATCGACATCGATCTGCCCCATAGCTCCTGGGCGACCATGGGTCTGTTGCGTCAATTGGGCTTCAACCACGTCAGCATCGGCGTGCCGGACATCAATCCGCTCAATGGCCAACCCCTGGTGGATTTCCAAAGCCCGCGGCAGACGCGCTCGTTGATCGATGCGGCGCGCGCCCTGGATTTTCGCTCGGTGAATATCGACATCGGCTACGGCCGCGCCTGGCAAACCACCGGCAGCTTTGCCCGCAAGGTGGCCGCGATTATCGAGCTGCAGCCCAGTCGCGTGCGGCTGTTCGACTATGCCCACCCGCCGCGCCGCTATCGCACCCTGCAGCGTCTGGTGGCCAGTGGTTTTGCCAGCCTGGCGGACAAGTGGGCGATGCGCCGCCACGCGGTCGAGCAATTGATGGCCGCCGGCTATGGCTATATCGGCCTGGGCCAGTACGTGCTGGCCGACGATGACCTGGCGGTTGCCCAGGAGAACGGCCAGTTGCACTACAACTGCCAGGGTTTCACTCGCCATGCCGGCTGTGATCACCTCGGTCTGGGCCTGGCGGCCAGCAGCCAGATCGGCGAGCTGCATGTGCAGAACATCGGTGATCTGCAGCATTACCAACAGCAACTGGCCATCGGTCAGTTGGCGGTGTTCCATGGCTTGCGTTGCAGCCCGGACGAGCAACTGTTGCGCGCCGTCAGCGAGCGCCTGCTGTGTGATTTTCAGCTGGACTTCAACGCTCTTGGGGCGCGCTTCGGGGTTGATCTGTTCGCCTATTTTGCCGGCGCCTGGCCGTGCCTGGAGCAGATGCACCGCGATGGCTTGATCCAGCTCAGCGAGCATGGCCTGCAGGTGCCCGCCACCGGACGCTTGCTGGTGGCGGCTGTGGGCAAGGCCCTGGAGCACGGCAGCCAGAGCCTGCGCGGGCATGGCCAACAGCGCGCGCAGCGCGGCTAGGGTCTGTTCCCGTTTCAACGCGGCTCGCGATGAAACGGGAACAGACCCTAGCAAGCCCTGGCCTGCGAACACTCCTGAGTTCAACCCATAACGCCGGCTTGGCCTTAAAAGCCGGCAATTGCAGCTGATTGTCGTCGAATACCAGCCCCTGCGACGAAAAGCCACAGCCATTACAAGGGTTTTTCCGGCGCGGATGATTTTGGTCAAGCGCGGCGACTCAAAGACGCGCGTCTAATCATTCCAGGCAGAAAAATCACAAATGTTTCAACCAGTAATGGATGAGGTCTGGAAAATGAAAGCGTTCAACTACACCCCGATCAAATATGCACTGGCCGCGGCTTCCTGTGCCTGGGCACTGACTTCGGCGAGCTTGGTCAGTGCGGCCGAAGCACAATTGCCGGTGGTGGTGCAGGAGCTGGTGGCGCCGCCGGCGGTGCCGGCACCGATCACTCGTAAAACCCCGGCGCGGGTGGTGGTCAACCTGACGGTGGAGGAGGTCGAGAAGGAAATCGCGCCCGGCACCCGTTACATGTTCTGGACCTTTGGCGGCACCGTGCCGGGCAAGATGATCCGGGTGCGTGAAGGCGATACGGTGGAGCTGCACCTGCAGAACCTGGCCAGCAACAAGCTGCCGCACAACATCGACCTGCACGCCGTTACCGGGCCGGGCGGTGGTGCCGGGCAGACCCTGATTGCGCCGGGCAATGAAGCAACCTTCACCTTCAAGGCCCTGGCCCCAGGTCTGTATGTGTATCACTGCGCCACCGCGCCAGTGGGCATGCACGTGGCCAACGGCATGTACGGGATGATCCTGGTTGAGCCCAAAGAGGGCATGAGCAAGGTTGACCGTGAATACTATGTAATGCAGGGCGACTTCTACACCAACGGCGGTTATCGCGCCGAGGGCCTGCAGAATTTCGACATGCAAAAAGCCGTCGATGAGAAGCCCACCTATGTGCTGTTCAACGGTGCCGATGGTGCCCTCACCGGCAAAGGCTCGCTGACTGCCAACACCGATGAGAAAGTGCGCATGTTCTTCGGCGTCGGTGGCCCCAACCTGGTGTCCAGCTTCCACGTCATCGGCGCGATCTTTGACCGCGTGTATGGCGACGGCGGCAGCCGCTATCAGGAGAACGTGCAAACCACTCTGGTACCGCCAGGCGGCTCGACCATCGTCGAGTTCGTGCCCAAGGTGCCGGGTAACCTGACCCTGGTCGACCACTCCCTGACCCGTGCCTTCAACAAGGGCGCCGTCGGCCTGCTGGCCGTTACCGGCAAGGCGCGGCCGGAGATCTACAGCAAGGGCATCAAGACTCCGCTGCCTGCCGTGGCCGGTGCGCCGGTCAAGGTCGCAGCACCTGTCGTGGCCAGTGGTGATGGGTCCCTGGCGCGGGGCAAGTCGGTCTACGAGCGCGTCTGTGCGGCCTGCCACCTGCCCGATGGCGCGGGTGTCTCCGGGGTGTTCCCGCCGTTGGCCAACTCCGACTTCTTCCAGGAGCGGCCGTATGAAATGGCCCACATCGTGTTGCACGGTCGCAGCGGTGAGTTGGTGGTCAATGGCGAGCACTACAACGGCGTGATGCCGCCTCAGGATCTGAACGATGAGGATGTGGCGGCGGTGATCAACTACATCAACGTGGCGATGAACAAGGGCA
>DAITLT010000314.1:0-3960 GCA_036835505.1 Pseudomonas sp. | reverse complement strand
GATGGCTCTTGGTTTCGTAGAGTTCAGACGGGGTGACGTGCTCCCAGGCCATCATTACCTTGTCAGGCTCGCCCTGCTTCTTGCTCTCGACGGGAGGCGTTGCAACAGCCTTAATTGGCTGCTGACGCAAGCGATTACGAAATTCACTGAGCATGGCTCACTCCCCCGAATAAACGACTGAAAGCGCGTTTGAACACACCCTGCTCGACGCCCGCCTGCTTGCCGAGCAACTCCCTGCTCAGCTCTTGCAGCGCCAGGGTGATAGGCGCGCGCGGTGCATGCAGATCGAGGGGCACGCCGGTGTTCTGGCTCTGGCTGACCAGTGCGAAGTCGTTGGGTAACTTTTGCAGTTCGGTACAACGCAATGCTGTGGCGATATCACGCAAGGTGATGGGGTCGGACTTGTTGTAGCGGTTGACCACTACCTGCAGATTCTCACCGCGCACCCCCAGCTCATCGCGCAGAATGCGTGCCAGACGGCTGGCATCCTTGAGGTGGCTGAGGCTCTGCTGCACCACGATATACACCCGGTCGGCCTGCTCCAGGGTGATGCCGGTGAGGTGGTCGATCTGCCGTGGCAGATCCACCACCACCCAGTCGTAAGTGCTGCGCGCCAACTCCAGCAGGGCCTCGAGCTGCTCGATATGCACATCCTGCGGCAGGCACAACTCGTGCTCGCGCCCGCCCAGCACATGCAGATTCGGACTGAAGTGACTGCAGAAGCCGCGCAGCGCCACGCTGTCCATCTCGCCGATCTGTTGCAGCACCTCGACATGGCTATGGTTGGGCTGCACGTCGAGGTAATGGGCGACGCTGCCGAATTGCAGATCGAGGTCCAGCAGCAGGACGCTGCCACCCTTGACGCTGAGTTGATGGGCCAGGTTGCAGGCCAGCAAGGTCGCACCGGAACCGCCCTTGGCATTCATCACCGCCACCAGTTTGCCGGTCGAGCCACTGCTGGAACGGGTCTCCGTGACCATGCGGCCCAGGGCCGCCAGCAACTCCTCGGCCGCCACCGGCTCCGGTAAAAAATCACGGGCGCCAGCCTGCATCGCCAGACGAATGCCCTCGCGCTCCTCCAGCGGGCCGCAGACCAGCAATGGTGGGCGGTCCTGGATCGGGTGCTGCAACAGCGCGGCCAATTCCTCGCGCCACAGATGGCTGACTCGTAGCAAGAGGAAATCCGGTTTGTGCTCCAGCCCGTACAGCGGGTCGGTATGCCCGTTGCTGACCAGGCGGGTATTCACCTGCATACCAGGAGCACGCCGGCAGATGCCATTTAGATGCTGCAGCGCATCCGCATCGCGACTGCTGATCAGCAGGTGAAAACCCTGCTTGCCGGGAGAGCGGGATGGCACGGGGGCTTCTTTGAGCTTTAACATGGCGTGATCTCCGGAGGCATGTCATCGGCATGACGGCCGAGGCTTTCGCGGGGAATGGTCGATCTGAACACCGGCAGGGTGAATACCCCGCCGAACCCAGGAATCAGCAGATTGAAGGTGAACTTATTGCTATTGAGCGGATCATTGACGCTGAGCTGGACATAACTGATGTCGTCGGGATTGACCACGGGTGCGCCGTCCTTATCCAGATAGGTTAGGGTCAGGTGCGCGACCTCCAGATTGCCAATCAGGCTGCTCGAACTAGCATCCCCTGCGTCATTGAAGATCGCCCGATGCAGTACGACCGGGTCGCTGATCTGACACACCGCCGCCAGACGCGCGCCGCGCCGCACGACCTCATCCAGACTGTTGACCGTGAAATACAACCGACCCATTTCCAGCACGCCGAACAGCAGGGTGAACAACAGCAAGCCGATGATGGCGAACTCCACCACATACACCCCGCGCGTGCGCCGTTTGTTTATCGCTATCATCACAGCCCCCTCATCACGGTGGTGGCCACCAGCGGGATATTCAGCGGGATGGCGTCGCCGATCAGTGCCGGCAGGCTGTTGCCGATCACCGGCTGGAATACGTAACGGGTGGTGACCCGGACGTGCTCGGTGTCTCCCGGCTCCAGGATGACAGTCACGTCGTCGGTGGTCAGTCCCGGCACCACCTCCTTGCCGGGCTGGGGCGTGGGCACGCCGTAGACTGCGAGACTCTTGGTCACATCAAGATTCTTGCGCTCAGCCTCCACCGCGGGGTCGATCTCGAACTTCCCGAGATCGTTATCCCAGGCCGCCTTTGCCACATAGCGCACCGCATCGCGGTTGGCCTGCAGCAGGTTGTTGTAGTGGTAAAGCATGCGTCCGAACTCGGCGAAGGCCAGCAGCAGCAACAGCAACAGCGGCAGGGTGATGGCGAACTCGACCATGGCCACACCGCGCTGGGCCTGGCCGGGCTTGAATGAAAGATTGTGCATGGAACACCTCCCAGTAACTGGGCTGACCGTAGCCCGGATGCAATCCGGGACCGGAGTTACACAAGGCTTGCGCCTCCCCGGATTGCATCCGGGCTACACCGACCAACCGCCTAGGAGTCGGGGCTCGGATCATCAACGCCGCTGAAATAAGTCTTGTACAACTGTATGACCTGCGGCGCCGTGTCATCCGCAATGCTGCCAAGAGCGTCACCATCCCCGTCGCACTCCATAGCGAGCTGGCCGAAGATATGGGCCGCATTACCCTGCTGGCTCGCCGGTTGCAAGACATAGAAACAGCCAAAACCTTTAATTGTCGACTGGGCTTGACCTCCGTCCGTACCGCTACAGCTGCCAATTACGATCCTCAGCATGCGTCGTCCATAATCACCATTAGACTCGCAGCCAGCACCGCCGTTATCCTTCTCGCACTGGGCAGAAAGCGGCTCCCAGTCGTTGTAATCGAACAGATCAACTCTGGAGCCTGTCGAATCGGTGTAATAAATATTATTGCCAGCATCAGTTTGAAGCGGCATGCCGCCAGTGTTATTGATACCAGTACCGCCCCAGACAATAGCCCCTGTTTCATCCAACCCAATCTCAGCTTCGTTACTACCGGTTTCCGTACCGTATTTGGTTACCCAATCAGGGGGATATGAGTTGGAATCAAGACCAGCCCCATACTCCCCAAACCGCGTATTCAAACCTTGAATTGCAGGTCCGACCGTGTTGCCGGGTTTGGTTTGGACTTCATCTCCGGGCTGCAGGCACATCGTTCCTCCTCCGGCCAGTAGATCGCGGACAGTACTTCCGCCAGAGCCAAAATCGAGCAGTTGAAAGTTACCGGGGCCAATACCGGAAGTATTATTTTCGGCCGTCTTCAGTACTTCCAAATCACCAGTGTTATAGCCCCAGAAAGAGTCTGAGGGCTTCGTGCCATCGGGGTTGGTTTCGGCGCAGACCATCAACGGGGCGATATCACAGAGGCTGGAAGGGCTCCACCCGGCGGTGGCAATAGCCGCCACTGCCTTGTCGCCGAGGGTTCCGGAACCAAAGGTGGACTGGGCGAAACTCCAGAAGAACCCGGCCAGGCCATAGTTCCGAACCCACACCCGTACATAACGAATGTCCGTCTCCGGCAATGGCAATGGGTCAAAAGGGCCATAGACGTAAGGGGAAAACTCGACTGTGGCAAAGTCTCTTATCTCGCCGTCACCAATGCCGGCGCTGAGCTCACCATTACCCTCGGCATCGGCATTCAGCCGCAAGGTATTGAGCGCGGCGGTACGTGCCGTTTCGGCGGCGCCTGGCGCGCCCTTCACCTGGAACAGGGTCTTGGCCCCACTCAGCGCCGCCGCATCCACGGCATTCTGCAGGCGCGTCTTGTTCAACAACATATGCCCGCCATCCAGGGCCAGGGCGCCCATCAACAGCATGGCAGCCAGGGCAATCACGATCAGCACCATCACCGCCCCGCGCTGGCGCGCTGGCGTCGCGGTGAATGGCCGTTGCATATGGGGTTTCATGATCGTAACCCTCAGTTACCGATATTGATCTGGATCGGCTGGGCGACCTGGGCCGCACTGCCGGTAACGC
>DAITLT010000313.1:0-3970 GCA_036835505.1 Pseudomonas sp. | reverse complement strand
ATGAGCCTGGAACGGCGCAAGGTGCTCAAGGCCCTGGGCGCCGAACTGGTGCTGACCGAGCCGGCCAAGGGCATGAAAGGCGCCATCGAGCGCGCCACGGAAATTGCCGCCGCCAACCCCGCCAAGTACTTCATGCCGCAACAATTCAACAACCCGGCCAACCCGGCGATCCACGAAACAACCACCGGCCCGGAAATCTGGAACGACACCGCTGGCGCCATCGATGTGCTGGTCTCCGGCGTCGGCACCGGCGGCACCATCACCGGCGTGTCGCGCTACATCAAGCAAGCCCGGGGCAAACCGATTCTCTCGGTGGCGGTCGAGCCGATCAGCTCGCCGGTGATCAGCCAGACCATCGCCGGCGAAGAGCTCAAACCCAGCCCGCACAAGATCCAGGGCATCGGCGCCGGCTTCGTGCCGAACAACCTCGACCTGAGCATGGTCGATCGCGTCGAACAGGTCAGCGACGAGGACTCCAAGGCCGTGGCGCTGCGCTTGATGCGCGAAGAAGGCATCCTCTGCGGCATCTCCTGCGGCGCCGCCATGGCCGCGGCCCTGCGCATCGCCGCCGAACCGGCCATGCAAGGCAAAACCATCGTGGTCATCCTGCCCGACTCCGGCGAACGCTACCTGAGCAGCATGCTGTTCAGCGACATGTTCAGCGAACAGGAGCTGGTGCAGTAAACACCCGCCGGGCAAGCAGCCCAAATAAGCGCCAGCGCAATCCGGGAAGGCGTTGGTGCGGGCATCGGACTTGTCGGATTTGCCGTAGATCGCGGTGATGGGTATCGCTGCGCTCATCCTACGCGGCCCGCACCATCCTACGGGGGGGGCGATGTCGGGCTCTTGTAGGATGTGGTTGAGCGTAGCGATACCCATCGATAGTCATGCGCATCGCCGGTCATTCAATGGAGCAGCCCAAATAGCGGTTGGGAGGAAGTGCATTCCTTCCCATTTTTTTGCCTGCGTGAAATTTCCGTTGACCGTACCGGTCTGTTGTGTATCGTGTGTATAGATTATTGGCTCACGGCTTACGCTCGCGTGCAGGGTATGCACCATGGACAGGCGGCAGGGAGGCGGGATGCGCAGTCGGGAGGTGATTGAGTTAATCGAGGCAGCAGGGTGGTATGAGGTGGCAGTGAAGGGAAGCCATCACCAGTTCAAGCACCCGACCAAGCCGGGGAGAGTGACGGTTCCGCATCCCAAGTCAGAAATACCAAAGGGAACGTTGCACAACATACTGAAGACCGCCGGCCTCAAGTGACGCCAGCACGAAACACCGAACCGACCGCGAACGGTTCAACTTTTCGGAGAGAGCACCAATGAAATTTCCAGTCGTACTCCACAAAGATACCGATTCGGATTTCGGGGTGACCGTGCCCGATGTGCCGGGCTGCTTTTCGGCCGGCGCCACCGTTTCGCAAGCACTGGAAAACGCACAAGAAGCCCTGGCGCTGCATTTTGAAGGGTTGGTGGCGGACGGTGCGGAACTTCCCCAGGCACAAGAAATAGACGTTCATCTGGTTAATCCCGACTATGCCGACGGTGTGTGGGCGGTGGTTGATTTCGACGTGACGCCATACATGGGCAAGTCTGTGAGGTTCAATGCCTCCTTACCGGAAAACCTGCTGCATCGTATCGATGAGCGGGTGCAGAAGGATCGCCGCTACGCCTCGCGTTCGGGATTTCTGGCCACTGCTGCGTTGCGAGAGCTGGGCACCTGAAAAAGGGCGGCTCCATTGAGGCAACAGCAAAGCCTCGCGGCTAAAACGCAAAGCTATGTCCCAATTGGTCGTTGCAATGGCTAACGGGCCAAAACACAGCCCTTGTAGGAACCAGGGGGACGCCTAGTCCTTGCTATGGTTCGGCACTCCGACGATGCTTTTCGCTGTTAGCTGGATCGCCAGCAAGGACTGGGCGTCCCCCTGGCTCCTACGAAGAGCTTCGGCGCCATGCAACACAAAACTGGGACTTAGCCAAACGGATCGTCCCCGCCCCTCTATATAGATTTTCGGGCTGTTCAAATGCTGGGCAGCGTGCTAAAACCATTCTATCGAGTGATCTAGCCGCTTGAAAAAGAAGGGAAAAACATGACCAAGTCGGAGTTGATCGAAAGGATCGTCACCCACCAGGGGCAGCTCTCAAACAAAGATGTCGAGCTGGCCATCAAAACCATGCTGGAACAGATGTCCCAGGCTTTGGCTACGGGTGACCGCATTGAAATCCGCGGCTTCGGCAGTTTTTCTCTGCACTACCGCGCGCCGCGTGTTGGGCGTAACCCGAAAACAGGTGATTCGGTTCGTCTCGACGGCAAATTTGTGCCGCATTTCAAACCGGGCAAAGAGCTGCGCGATCGGGTCAATGAAGACGAGTAAGGCTTTCCGGGCCTTACTTCATAGCCTGCGGCTAATTCCCCTCCTGTTGAGCCGACAGGCGCATCAATAGCCAGGCATAGAGCCTGGCTTGTCTAGCCAATCGAAATTTCTTGCACATTTGTGATGCGTTCCTGCGCACAGGGCGTGCACGCCAGCACGCGCAAGACCAGTCATCACAATCAAGATGTGTGATCTACCGATTATCCGTACCGCTGCGTCCTGCCGGGTGAGGAGCTGCTGCAGGGGGGGCGCGTAGGTCTGAGTGGCGTGAGCAGAAGCGAGGGTCAGTGGCGAAAATTGAGGTTTTCCCTTGTCGATTGGTGCCCTGTTGGGTTTATGCCGCCAATACAGGCCAGCGCAGCAGCATGCCTCCTGCATATCCGTTCTCGCACCCTGCGAGCAGCACCCTAGAGCAGAACCTGGCGAGGGCAGGGTTATACCAATGGACGGAAATCCCAAGTATTTAAAATGGGAATCGCCCAAGAGATATGGCAAAATGCCGTCACTAAATGGCGGGCTATGGATGCCCGCTCACACTCGTCATTCGTCAGTGTATTTGCATCACTCAATACCAAAGTTAAAGGACTAACTAGTGGATTTCCCTAATATTTTTCACCACGGCGCCAAAGACGGCGTGACCGGCTCCTGCCATCAGCTGCTGATGGATTCCCAGCACAGCCTGTTGATTGACTGTGGCCTGTTCCAGGGCGCGGAAACCTCCGCCGAAGGCAAGTCCGCAGCCGACCGTCTGGCCATCGAATTCCCCCTGGACGCGATCAAGGCCCTGGTCGCCACCCACGTGCATATCGATCACGTCGGGCGTATTCCCTATCTGCTGGCCGCCGGTTTCAAAGGGCCGATTCTCTGCAGCGAGCCTTCGGCCAAACTGCTGCCCATCGTGCTCGAAGACGCCTTCAAGCTCGGCTTCAGTCGCGATCAGAAGCAGGTCGAGCGTTACATTAAGCTGATCGAGCAGCGCATCATCGCCTTGCCCTACAAGACCTGGTTCAGCCTGCACGAAAGCGCGAGCCTGATCTGCCGCATCCGCCTGCAGCGCGCCGGGCATATCCTCGGCTCGGCCTATGTGGAAATCGATCTGCATTACCCCGAGACCGGCGAGAAGAAACGCATCGTCTTCTCCGGCGACCTCGGCGCGCCGCATGCGCCGCTGTTGCCAGCACCCAGGCCTCCGTATCGCGCCGACATCCTGGTGATCGAGAGCACCTACGGCGACCGCCTGCACGAAGACCGCCGCACCCGCCGCCAGCGTCTGGAAAGCGTCATCGAACAAGCCCTGGCGAACAACGGCACCGTGCTGATACCCGCCTTCAGCATCGGCCGCACCCAGGAATTGCTCTACGAGCTGGAAGACATCATCCACAGCAAAAAACTCGATGCCTCGCGCTCAGCAGAAAACGTCAGCAAGAATCCAGAAGTGAACGCTGCTTTTAGACCCCCTCTCCCCTCCGGGGAGAGGGCTGGGGTGAGGGGCGGGGTTGATAGAGGACGCAAGGGCAGCCCGCAAAACGATGCGGCACTAACCATCGACTGGCCCACACTCCCCATCATCCTCGACTCCCCCCTGGCCAGCCGTT
>DAITLT010000312.1:0-3986 GCA_036835505.1 Pseudomonas sp. | reverse complement strand
TGCCGGACCTGATGGACGCCGCCCACCTGCTGGGCGCCAGCACCTGGCAAGCGGCCTGGCTGGTGGTGTTGCCCAACCTGCGCAAGGGCCTGATGGTCTCGCTGTTTTTATCGTTTTCCTTCCTGTTCGGCGAGTTTGTGTTTGCCAACCTGCTGGTCGGCACCCGTTACGAGACCTTGCAGGTGTATCTGAACAACATGCGCAACAGCAGCGGTCACTTCAACAGCGCCCTGGTGATCTCCTACTTCTTCTTCGTGCTGCTGTTCACCTGGGCAGCCAATCGCCTGAACAAGGACCCGTCATGAGTTTCCAAATCTGTAGGCGCCAGCTTGCTGGCGATCATCGTTGCGGCAGCATCGCCAGCAAGCTGGCTCCTACACAGACTTACGCTAAGGATACGCAATGAGTTTCCTGAGCATTCGCGGCCTGCACAAACGCTACGCCGCCACGCCCATCTTCAGCGACATCAACTGCGAAATTGCCCAGGGCGAGTTCGTCACCCTGCTCGGCCCCTCCGGCTGTGGCAAATCCACCCTGCTGCGCTGCATTGCCGGCCTGACCGAGGTCAACGGCGGGCAGATCCTTCTCGATGGCCAGGACCTGGTGCCCATTAGCCCGCAGCAGCGCGGCATCGGCATGGTGTTCCAGAGCTATGCGCTGTTCCCCAACATGAGCGTGGCGCAGAACGTGGCTTTCGGCCTGCGCATGCAAAAGGTCGCGCCGGCCGAAAGCGCCCAGCGTGTCGCCGACGCCCTGCGCATGGTCGAGCTGCACGAGTTCGCCAACCGTTACCCGCAGCAACTGTCCGGCGGCCAATGCCAGCGTGTGGCCCTGGCCCGTTCGCTGGTTACCCGCCCACGCGTGTTGCTACTCGACGAGCCGCTCTCGGCGCTGGATGCACGGATTCGCAAGCACCTGCGCGAGCAGATCCGCAGCATCCAGCAGGAGCTGGGTCTGACCACGATTTTCGTCACCCACGACCAGGAAGAAGCACTGGTCATGTCTGACCGGATATTCCTGATGAATGCCGGCAAAATCGTCCAAAGCGGCGCGGCCGAAACCCTCTACACCGCACCGGTAGACGCCTTTGCCGCCGGCTTTATCGGCAACTACAACCTGCTCGACGCCGACGCCGCCAGTCGCCTGCTGCAGCGCCCAATCAACAGCCGCGTGGCGATTCGCCCGGAGTCGATCCAGCTGGACGCCAACGGCACCATCGACGCCCAGGTGCGCAGCCACAGCCTGCTCGGCAACGTGATCCGCTACCGGGTTGAAGCCTACGGCGTGGAGCTGCTGGTGGATGTGCTTAACCGCTCGCCCGCTGATTTGCTGCACAACGGCCAGGCCATTGCCCTGCATATTGAGGCGCAGGCCATTCAGGAGGTGGCTTGATGGCCCTGGCAATTTTTGATCTCGACGAGACCCTGATCGACGGCGACTGTGCCAGCCTGTGGAGCGCCTACATGGCGCAGTTGGGTTGGGTTGACGGCGAGTCGTTCCTCAAGCGCGACAGCGAGTTGATGGCGCTCTACAGCCAAGGCCTGCTGGCCATGGAAGACTACATGGCCTTCAGCCTCTCGCCGTTGGTCGGCCGCACGGCTGCAGAAGTCGCCCATGTGGTCGGCCCCTTTGTCGAGGAGGTGATCGAGCCACTGATCTACAGCGATGCCTGCCAGTGCCTGGCCCGCCACCGCGCCGCCGGTGATCGGCTGCTGGTGATCTCTGCTTCCGGCGTCCATCTGGTGGCACCGATTGCCGAGCGCCTGGGCATCAGTGATGTGCTAGCCATCGACCTCGAAGAGCAGCATGGCTGCTACAGCGGCAACACCCAGGGCATCCTCACCTACCGCGAGGGCAAGGTGAAACGCTTGCAAGCCTGGCTCGTCGAACAGGGCGAGCGTCTGCAAGGCGCTTATTTCTACTCGGACTCGCGCAACGACCTGCCGCTGCTCACCCTGGTCAGCCAGCCCCGCGTCGTCAACCCTGATCCGGTGCTGCGTGCCCATGCCGAACAAGCTGGCTGGCCGATTCTGCACTGGCGTTAGCACAACAGCGCCGACGGTTTGGGCCTGCGATAGCCTTCAATTAACCGGCTGCGGGTAAATCGCACTGATGGGTATCGCTGCGCTCCACACCATCCTACGGCGACGTTTCTGTGCAGAACGGAGGTCGGGCGAGCAAATTGAGCCGGCAACACATAACCGGGACAGCGCCATCTAAATCAGCCGTACCGCCTATCAGCCAAGGCTGACTGGCGGTCAAGCCTGTTAACCTTGTGCGCAAGCCAACTCCAGGAGCGCACTGTGCAATCGGTTATTTCCATCCAGCAGTTGAACAAGACCTACGCCTCGGGCCACCCGGCCCTGCGCAGCATCAACCTGGACATCCACCAGGGCGAGATCTTCGCCCTGCTCGGCCCCAACGGCGCGGGCAAGACCACCCTGATCAGCATCATCTGCGGCATCGTCAACCCCGGCAGCGGCTCGGTAAAGGTCGGCGGTTACGACATCGTCGAGGATTACCGCGCCTCCCGCACGCAGATCGGCCTGGTGCCGCAGGAATTGGTCAACGACGTGTTTGAAACCGTGTGGGCCACGCTGCAGTTCAGCCGCGGCCTGTTCGGCAAAAAGCCGGACCCGGCCTACCTGGAACAACTGCTCAAGGATCTGTCGCTGTGGGACAAGAAGGACGCGAAGATTTTCCAACTATCCGGCGGCATGAAGCGTCGGGTGATGATCGCCAAGGCGCTGTCCCACGAACCTTCGATCCTGTTTCTCGATGAGCCCACCGCCGGCGTCGATGTGGAGCTACGCCGCGACATGTGGGCCATGGTCCGGCGCCTACGCGAGCGCGGCGTGACCATCATCCTCACCACCCACTACATCGAAGAAGCCGAGGAAATGGCCGACCGCATCGGCGTGATCAGCAAGGGCGAGATCATCCTGGTGGAAGACAAACACGTGCTGATGCAGCGCCTGGGCAAGAAGCAGTTGAGCCTGCAACTGAAGCAGCCGCTCACGGCGATTCCCGAGGCCTTGGCGAGCTATGCGCTGGAATTGGCCGATGGCGGCCATGAGCTGGTCTACAGCTTCGACGGCCAGCACGAGCACACCGGCATCCCGGAACTGCTGCGCGACCTGGCGGCCAACGGCATCGACTTCAAGGACCTGAAATCCAGCGAAAGCTCCCTCGAAGAGATCTTCGTCAACCTGCTGAGGGCGCGCCCGTGAACCTCTACGCGATCCGTGCAATTTACCTGTTTGACAAGTGGCCGCGCACCCTGGCCGCCAGCAAACATTCACAGCCCGACAGCTTGGTTAATCCGCGGAGGGCGCGCCCATGAACCTCTACGCGATCCGCGCGATTTACCTGTTCGAACTTGCACGCACCTGGCGCACCCTGCTGCAGAGCATCGCCACCCCGGTAATTTCCACCTCGTTGTATTTCGTGGTGTTCGGCTCGGCCATTGGCGCAAACATGACCGAGGTGCAGGGCATCAGCTACGGCGCCTTTATCGTGCCGGGCCTGATCATGCTGGCGATGCTCACCGAGAGCATTTCCAACGCGGCCTTTGGCATCTATATGCCACGCTATTCGGGGACGATTTATGAAGTGCTGTCGGCACCGATTTCGCCCTTCGAGATCGTCGTCGGCTATGTCGGCGCGGCGGCCACCAAGTCGATGATTCTCGGCCTGGTGATCCTCCTCACCGCCCGCCTGTTCGTCAGCTTCGAGATTGCCCAGCCGCTGTGGATGCTGCTGCTGATGGCCCTGACTGCGGTGACCTTCAGCCTGTTCGGTTTCATCGTCGGCATCTGGGCCGATGGCTGGGAAAAACTTCAGGTGGTGCCGGCGCTGATCGTCACCCCCCTGGCGTTCCTCGGTGGCAGCTTCTACTCCATCAGCATGCTGCCGCCTGTGTGGCAGACCATCACCCTGTTCAACCCGGTGGTGTACCTGATCAGCGCCTTCCGCTGGAGCTTCTA
>DAITLT010000311.1:0-4015 GCA_036835505.1 Pseudomonas sp. | reverse complement strand
TTTGATGATGCCGTTGCGTAGTCGCTGGTGGGTGGACGCTGGAGCGTCGAGGGCTGCATTGCCAAGCGGAGCGTGGGAACGATCAATAACGATCAAAGTTCTGCACACCCTCAGCGCCGGCATGACCATTCTCGGTGGTATTCCACTGCCTCTGCTCTCGCTGAGCGCATTCACTCTAATCATCGCTATTCTTTTCTTGATTCGCCGGAGACCCGCTCATGAGAAGACGCATCGTTGTGCTCGGCATCAGCATCATCACTGCATTTGGCTTTGCTGCTGCATTTGTCTATCAGCAATTTTCTGCGGAAGGGGAAAGTGTTCTTCCTCCACCGGACCCCAATGCCCTTGTTCGTGCTCACTCGCCAGTCATTGGCCCCGCGAATGCGCCAGTGACCATTGTCGAGTTCTTCGACCCGTCCTGTGGGGCATGCCGCGCCTTGCACCCAATCGTCAAGCAGATCATGGCGAAACACCTGGGGGATGTACGTTTGGTGATCCGCTATGTGCTGTTCCACAAGGCTTCTGACGAAGCGGCAAGAATTCTTGAAACTGCGCATGGGCAGGGGCTTTTCGAGCCGGTGCTGGAGGCGATTCTAGAGGCTCAAGCAGAATGGCATGCTGACCCGAAAGCCCAGAAGGCTTGGGAAGCTGCCGGCGCTGCGGGTTTGGATGTGGAGAAAGCCCGTCAGGCGAGTAGGTCGCCTGAGGTTGACGCGGTGCTAAGCAAGGACATGGCCGATGTGAAAACTTTCGGGGTTCGTAGGACGCCCACGTTATTCGTCAATGGGAAGCCCCTCACGAAGCTCGGAGCAGAGCCGCTGCAGGAGCTTGTACAAAGCGAAATAGATCGAGCGGCACAATAAGACAAGACTGAACGGTGCACTCGGGAATGTTTCACGGCCCCTTCGAGGCCGTGAGTGGTCGGTTCAGAGAGGGCACCACTAACCAAGCGTGGGAACGATCACCAGCCTGACCCCTTTGGGGAGATCAAGCGGCCTTGTGCTGTTCGACTTCCCAGCCCAGCAGGGCCAGGGCCACGGTGCGCGGCACCGGCTTGGCGCCGCTGCGGTAGTAGGCTAGCATCCGCCGGCTCAGCCCCAGCGCTTCGGCGGCGTTGTCCAGCGTCAGCTTGTGGCGGGCCATCCAGTTCCAGATCAGCTCATGAGAGTAGCCGCCGGCTTGC
Organism: Pseudomonas sp.; assembly: GCA_036835505.1. GTDB lineage: Bacteria > Pseudomonadota > Gammaproteobacteria > Pseudomonadales > Pseudomonadaceae > Aquipseudomonas. Next base: position 2,832 of record DAITLT010000311.1, on the reverse strand, counting down.
TCCACCGCGCGGGCGCGCAGGTTGTCGGCGGCCAACTCGAGGGCGTCGTCGTTGTTCCAGACCACGCTGGAGCCCCATTCGCCTACTGCCGCGGTGGCGAACACTGCAGGGTCGGCCAGGGCGGTCAGGGTTGGGTGGCTGGCGATGGTGTCGTGCAGATCGACCAGCAGTTGTTCGCCGTCTGCGTAGGCCAGCCGGAGGCTGGAAGGCGCCACGACGTCGACGCAGGTGAGGGTGAAGTGACGGGGGGTCATGGATTGAGTTCCTCCCATTTGGCGTTCAGCAACGTTTGATTCTCGGCGGCCCATGCCAGTGCGGCCGCCAGTTCGCGGCGGGAAATGCGCCCGGACAGTACGGAACGATTGGCGATTTCTACCAAGGCCTCGCGGCCGTCCTGCAGGCGCACATGGAAGTGCGGTGGCAAGTGGTCTCCAGCGTAGAGGGTGATGGTGCAGGTCGGTAGACGTTTGATCGTAGACATGGGTGCAGGATAAGTGCAACGATTGCACTTTGCAATTGTTGCACTTATCGGTCGGCGTTCGATGAGTCACCGCCCCAGCCGCCTACCTGCCGGAGCGTGGGGACGATCATATCTAATTGCATGCGCCTAACCCATCCTACGGACTATCACTAAAATATAAACGGAATGAGTCGATAGCGAACGTCGCGCATGTACTCTTTATACAGTGGGTCAAGTGCAAGGTGGGCCTCTTCGCGAAATATTCGTGCGCAAAGAAGTCCGATAGTTATTGCGTAGATGGTGATATTCGCAGGCGATGTATTGGTCAGCACGTATCCTGTGAACGTCAAGCAATAACTGGCATAGATCGGGTGGCGCACGATGCGATACATCCAACGGGTCTTGATTTCCCGCTTAGCTGCAACGAGTGCAAAGCTGCGATTTAGGGACACTACACCTAGTATCTGGATTGTTGATCCAACAAGGATTGCGACGCTTGCCCAGGGAAGTATTCCCCAGGTTGTCGGGCGGAAGAAGATTGGAGCGAAAGTACCGCAAATCGCTACCAGCCAGTCGAATGGGATGGGCGAAACGGTCTTCGGATCACTTCGAAAAACATACAGGGCGGCTGTCAATGTTTCCGAGAAGAAGAATAAAAGAAGTGCCCACTCATACGTTTTCTGAAATTGCATCAGATGGGAATAAGCAAAAGATCCCCATAATGCTGCAAGGACAAGTCCGCTGTAATAATTGACTCGTCTCGATTGAAATATTTCTGGCATTGCGTTCATGTCGGCATGCTCCCTGTTGTCAGGTGAGTAACTTAGATTTGCCAAGAGGCACTTTTTGAGTATTTCGCGTCAAACTCACCCGCAGGTGCCGGCATGGTTATCTGCCGCACTTCCAAATGGTTGTGGCCAAGCATCAGGAGGTATCTGGCAGTTCTTATGTATTACAACAAATGCTTCGCCTGTATCACAAATAGAATCAGAACCCTATCAGCGCCAAGATCAAATTTGCATAAGTCTTATAGCGAAGCATTTTTACAGTTCCTGTCCGTAGAAGGCTGGCGGCCGTCCAGTCCCGTAGCAACCCGGGAAGATCGATGATGGGAGCCTAGTCTGCGACGCTCTGCGTCGCCAGGTGGTTGCCGTCGCGTAGTCGCTGGTGGGTGGACGCGGAGCGTCGAGGGCTGCGTTCCCACGCGGAGCGTGGGAACGATCATCGAACGCTCCCGCCAAACAGGCCGCCAGTCCTGGCGCCTGCAAAAAATTACCAGTGATGTGCAAAAACCTCCTAACCCATCTTTTGCCTGGCAACTAGGGTTGAAGCAGGCGGAGCACAGGCAGGGAATTAATACAGGGAGTACACCGCACCGCCCTTGCAAAGGTGAACACTCGAGTGAGGTGAACGACATGCTTATTCAAGCAATCAAGACTTCGGTGACGAAGTTCGTCAAAGACGAAGACGGCCTGACCATCGTGGAGTACGCGGTAGCCGGTGGGCTGGTAACGCTGGGTGCTGTTGCCGCGTTCCTATTGTTGGGTCAGACCGTGTGCGGCGCGATAGGTGCCCTGCAACAGGCAATTCTGGGCAAAGGCACTGGCGTAATTACTCCTTGCGCCGCCGGCTAGTAAAGGTATGCAGCGATGTCCATGGAGCAGATGTTCCCCGTCATTTTGCTACTAGGGCTGCTGGTGATTGCGGTGGCGAGCGATGTGCGCCGCCACCGCATTCCCAACTTGCTGGTCGTGCTGGGCCTCGTCCTGGGGCTGGCCGGCCAGGCTTATTCGGGCGGAATCGGTGGCTTGGGCGATGGTGCGCTGGGCCTGTTGGTCGGCTTCGGCGTTTTCCTCCCGCTCTACGCCCTGGGCGGCATGGCCGCCGGCGACGTCAAGCTAATGGCCATGGTCGGCAGTTTCATGACCCCCAATACCGCGTTGTGGACAGCGTTGTTCAGCCTGATTGCCGGTGGGATGTGCGGTGTGCTGCTGGTGCTGGTACGCGGCCAGGTACAGCAAACCCTGGGGCGTTACTGGTTGATGTTGAAGGCGCTGGCTTATGTGCCGCCGGCACCAGATGAGGTGGCGGGCAAGCCCTTCCCCTATTCGATCGCGATTCTGCTGGGCACCCTGACCATTGGCTATTTCATGTTTGTCCTTTAAGGAGTCTAGCCATGCATGCGCTGAGTCCGATAGACACCGAGCAAGAAGGTTTCGATCCGATGCAAGGCCTGGCGCCGCAACCGCGCAACGTGGCGGAGACCGGCCTGGCAGACAACTTTATTGGCGATCTGATCTGTAAGCATTTGCACGATGCCGGCGTACTGGATATGCCGCAGTTGGTGGAGCGCCTGGCGCTGACCGGCTCGG
>DAITLT010000310.1:3663-4028 GCA_036835505.1 Pseudomonas sp. | reverse complement strand
GGGCCAGGAGTTGCTGACGCAACGCGTCGAGGCTGGCGAAACTGCCACTCAGTTGCTCGGCATCGATGCCCAGGGTTTCGCGATAGCGGGCAAAATACTGCACATGAATCATGCTTCGCCCGCCCCCTGATCCTGCAGAGGGTAATGGCCGCTCTTGCCGCCGGGTTTTTCCAGCAGGCACACCGGCTCGATACGCATGCCGCGATCCATCGCCTTGCACATGTCATAGAGGGTCAGGGCGGTGACCTCGGCCATATTGGCGTGGCCCTGGGAATCGAGATGAGTCAGCACAGGCTTGCTCCGAATAAGGAGCGCCAATTGTAAACCGCCAGAGCAGGCCTTGGGGCAAACCTCGGCGGGCGCCT
>DAITLT010000310.1:1880-3653 GCA_036835505.1 Pseudomonas sp. | reverse complement strand
AAATGGCGCCCGCCGGAGACTTACATATTGGCCTCGGCGTATTCCGCCAGCAGCGAACGTGGCACCCCTTGCAGGGTGATATGTACGCCATGGGGGAAGTCCTTGAAGCGCTCGGTCAGGTAGGTCAGGCCGGAGCTGGGCGCCGACAGGTAGGGTGTATCGATCTGCGCCAGGTTGCCCAGGCACACCACCTTGGAGCCGGTGCCGGCGCGGGTGATGATGGTTTTCATCTGGTGCGGGGTAAGGTTCTGGCACTCGTCGATGAGGATCAGGCTCTGCTGGAAGCTGCGCCCGCGAATGTAGTTGAGGGATTTGAACTGCAGCGGCACCTTTTGCAGGATGTAGTCGACGCTGCCGTGGGTGTTCTCGTCGTCCATGTGCAGGGCTTCGAGATTGTCGGTGATGGCGCCGAGCCAGGGCTCCATCTTCTCCGCCTCGGTGCCGGGCAGAAAGCCGATCTCCTGATCCAGCCCTTGCACACTACGGGTGGCGATGATGCGCCGGTAGCGCTTGCTGACCATGGTCTGCTCGATGGCCGCCGCCAGGGCCAAAATGGTCTTGCCCGAACCGGCCGCGCCGGACAGGTTGACCAGATGGATATCCGGATCGAGCAACGCATACAGCGCCAGCGCCTGATAGATATCCCGCGGCCGCAGGCCCCAGGCCTCCTGATGCAGCAATGGCTCCTGATGCAGATCGAGAATCAGCAGCTCATCGGCTTTGATGCCCTTGATCCAGCCGACGAAGCCTTGCTCATCGACGATAAATTCATTGATATGTACCGCCGGCAGGTTGTCGATCAGCTGTACCTGATGCCAGGTGCGGCCCTGGCCCTGACGGGTCTCGACCTTGCTGACGCGGTCCCAGAACGAGCCGCTCAGGGTGTGATAACCCTTGGGCAGCAGCGCCACATCGTCGACCAACTGGTCGGTGTGGTAATCCTCGGCGGCCAGCCCACAGGCCCGCGCCTTCAGGCGCATGTTGATGTCCTTGGTCACCAGCACCACGGACAGGCCCGGACGGCTGGCTTGCAGCTCGACCAACTGATTGATGATCTTGTTGTCGTTGAGGTCTTCCGGCAGCCAGGTCAGCGGCTCGGCGCGCTTGCTCATAAGGATCGACAGGTAACCGCAGGGCCCGCTCTTGTCGCGCACGATCGCCACCCCGTGCTCGACCTCCTCCGGCGTGGCACCACCAAGAATCTTGTCGATCAGGCGAATGGCCTGGCGACACTCGGCCGCCACCCCCTGCTTACCGCTTTTCAGCTTGTCCAACTCTTCCAGCACCGTCATCGGGATGGCGACGTGGTGCTCCTGAAAATTCAGCAAGGCATTCGGATCGTGGATCAGTACGTTGGTATCCAGGGCGTACAGGGTTGGCGCGGTGGGGCTGACACGTCCGTGGTTTTCCATACTCGCTCACCTTTTCACTGGGGGCCGGACGGCGCAGCACCGAAGCAGCGTTGCGCCGCGAACAGAGCGTCGAATTCCCACCCAGGGCGGTGGGCCGGTACACACCCGCGAAGGCCGAGCAGGCCGTGGTAACAGCACCGCTGCAGTGGCAAGGCAGCGATAAACCACAACACGCCACGACCGCCACCGGTGTTGCCGGGTTCGACGGTCTAGCTCAGTAAATAGCGCAAAAACGATGACAGGAAAAGCACTACAACAGACCTGTGCCGATTATTTTTCCGCGCCGCTACCCTTACCTGTTGCGCAGCGCTTTTGTAGGCGCCAACTGGCTGGCGATCAGCTCACCCTGCCGGCCCGGCTA
>DAITLT010000310.1:0-1780 GCA_036835505.1 Pseudomonas sp. | reverse complement strand
AGACGCAAGCATCGCGAGCAAGCTCGCTCCTACGGGGCGTAGCTTATTTTTCCGCGCCGCCATCCCTACCTGTTGCGCCGCGCTTTTGTAGGCGCCAACTGGCTGGCGATCAGCTCACCCTGCCGGCCCGGCTAAGACGCAAGCATCGCGAGCAAGCTCGCTCCTACGGGGCGTAGCTTATTTTTCCGCAGGCCCGATAAGCCCGCCCCCGCCTGCAGGCGACGCGCTAGAATCGGCGCACATATTTAGGAGCCGCTTTATGCTGATGGTGATTTCCCCAGCCAAGACCCTCGACTACGAGACCCCACCGGCGACCCCGCGCTTCACCCTGCCCGCTCACCTCGACCACGCCAGCGAACTGATCGCCCAGCTGCGCCAACTGAGCCCGGCGGACATCAGCACGCTGATGGATCTCTCCGACAAACTCGCCGGTCTCAACGCGGCACGCTTCGGCAGTTGGTCGCCGGACTTTAGCCCGGCCAATGCCAAGCAGGCCTTGCTGGCATTCAAGGGCGACGTCTATACCGGCCTGCACGCCGAGGACTTCAACGACGCCGACTTTGATTTTGCCCAGCAGCATCTGCGCATGCTCTCCGGCCTCTATGGCCTGCTGCGGCCCCTCGACCTGATGCAGCCGTACCGCCTGGAGATGGGCACCAAGCTGGCCAACCCGCGCGGCAAGAACCTCTATGAATTCTGGGGCGAACGGATCAGCGGCTGGCTCAACGAGGCCCTGGCCGCCCAGGGTGACGACGTGCTGCTCAACCTGGCCTCCAACGAATACTTCAGCGCCGTGAAGCGCAAAGCCCTGCACGCACGGGTGATCAACACCGAGTTCAAAGACCTGAAAAACGGCCAGTACAAGATCATCAGCTTCTACGCCAAGAAGGCCCGCGGCCTGATGGCACGTTACGTGATCAAGGAGCGCCTGCAAGACCCGGCCGGCCTCAAGGACTTCAACGCCCAGGGCTACCGTTTCAGCAGCGAGCACTCCAAGGCCGACAGCCTGGTGTTCCTGCGCGACCACGCCGACGACTGAGCCCCTCAAATTTCTCGTTCACAAGGACTGTTGCATGACCCAGCCTGTCGCCCTGATCACCGGTTGTTCCAGCGGCATCGGCCGCGCCCTCGCCGACGCCTTCCAGGCCGCCGGCTATTGCGTATGGGCCAGCGCCCGTAAAGCCGAGGACCTGGCCGCCCTGAGCGCCGCTGGATTTACCGCGGTGCAACTGGATGTCAATGACGGCCTGGCCCTGGGCCAGTTGGCCGAACGCCTGAAAGCCGAAGCCGGCGGCCTCGACGTGCTGATCAACAACGCCGGTTACGGCGCCATGGGGCCGCTGCTGGACGGCGGCGTCGAGGCCCTGCGCAAGCAGTTCGAGACCAACGTCTTTGCCCTCATCGGCGTGACCCGCGCGTGCTTCCCGCTGCTGCGCCAGAACCAGGGCCTGGTGGTGAATATCGGCAGCGTCTCCGGCGTGCTGGTCACCCCGTTTGCCGGCGCTTACTGCGCCAGCAAGGCGGCCGTGCAGGCGCTCTCCGATGCCCTGCGCATGGAGCTGGCGCCGTTCGCCATCGAGGTCATGGAAGTCCAGCCCGGCGCCATCGCCTCCAGTTTTGGCAGCAACGCCAGCGCCCAGGCCGAACGGATTCTCGATCAAGCCTCGCCCTGGTGGCCGATTCGTGATGGCATCCGCGCCCGCGCCAAGGCCTCCCAGGAGCACCCGACCCCGGCCAGCGAGTTTGCCCGTGACCTGCTCGCCGCCGTGCAAAAACGCCG
>DAITLT010000309.1:0-4080 GCA_036835505.1 Pseudomonas sp. | reverse complement strand
TGACCATCAAGGCGCTGACCAACATGTACCTGTTGCTGCACCTGATGGACCGCGAGCAGGCCGGCAAAATTCGCCTGCCCTACTACCTGGATGAAGCCGCCGACATCGATGAGCGCAACCAGCAGGCGCTGATCGAGACCAGCCTGCAACTGGGCTTTGTGCCGATCCTGGCCTCGGTCAAACCACAAGTGTCGGCCCATGTGGCCATCGACCTGGAGGCTGGCAGCGGCCCGCAAGGCATCTACATCGACGAAGCCGACTGGAAGTACATTCGCCGCCGCGAAAGCAACGCCGAAAAAGTCAGCGAAGCCGAACCGGCCTGATTACTACCCGCCACAAACGCCAAGGGCCGCAGATGCGGCCCTTGGCGTTTGTGGCTATTACTTGCCGAGTGCGATCTTCGGCGCCCACTGCAACCATTCGTCTTTCGGCTCGCTGTTGAGCACGAAGGTTTGCCCCGGCCGAGCCGGGCCGCCCATTTGCGGATTGTCCGGGGTGGCGAAGGAGATGCCGCCCTCCAGCATCGACTCCAGCGAGTCGGTACGCAGCTTCACGCCTTTGAACAAGCCGGCATCGACGGTCACCCCGCTGGTGTTCCAGAACTTGGTGGCACTGCGCACCAGGGGCGCATAACGCGGCTCGATCAACACATGCAGCAAGACCCGATCCGCAGTGGCCGACAGCTCGTAATCGACAACCTTGCCCACCGGCACCTCACGGTAGCTGATGGCTACACCAGGCTTGATCGAGCCCCGCGCGGCGGTGCTGAGCACCAGTTTCAGGCCCTTTTGTGAGGGGGACTCGGTAGGCGCCTGCTTCTGCGCGACGAAACGGGTCTGCAGCGTACTGCCACCGCTGACGGCCGGCTGCACATCCAGATACAGACCGGTTACCAGGGTATCCAGATTGGCGGCACGAACCAGACTGACCTCCGGCCGGACCACCCAGAACTTGCTGCCGGCGCGGGCGATATGCTCGCTGGCCTTGAGTATGCGCGCATAGAGAATCACCGCCTTGAGGTCGGCGGTCAGCTCAAGCCGATCAACCTTGCCAACCTCAAGTCCCTTGTAGCGAATCGGCGTGCCGACATTCAGGCCATCGCCGGTATCCACCTGAATCTGCACCTCGACACCGGTCTCCAGAGCCTTGTCGCGGTCGGCAAACAGATTGAACTCGGGCAAACGTCCCTTGAGAACCGCCTTGGGATCTGGGGTTTCAAAGGCAATGCCGCCGACCAGCAAGCTCTGCAGCGACTCGCTCTTGACCTCGATACCCGACAAGCCACCGGTCAGGGTCACCCCGCTGGCATTCCAGAATCGTGTCGAGCTGTTCACCAGGTTGGCGTATTCGGGTTCGATATGCACCCCCAACAACACCTGCTTATGATCCGCGGAGAGCTGGTAACTCTGCACCGCCCCCACCTTGACCTGACGGAACAAAATCGGGCTGCCAACCGACAACGAGGCCAGCTTGCTGCTGCGCAGCACTAAATGCCGACCCGGCACATTGGTGTCCATGGGCGGCGCCTTAGCCAACGCCTGGAAGCTGCGCTTGGCGGGAGCGCCCTTTTCGCCGGGGCGAATGGCGATGTGGTTGCCCTTGACCAGCGCCTCGATACCGGAGATGCCGCCGAGGGAAATAGACGGTTTAACGATCCAGAAATCGGTGCCCTCAACCAGATAGTCTTCGGTGCGCGGGTCCAATAGCAACTCGGCACTGGCACCGATCAGATTCTCGTTGACCTTGATCTTCTTCAGCACGCCAGCCTGGATGCCTTTGTACATCACCGGCGTGCTGCCCGCCGTCAGCCCTTCAAAATCCGGGAGATCGACCAGTACCTTGATGCCGGCCTGGGCGTCGTCAAAGTTGCTGTACAACTTAAACGGCAGGGCGGGATCAGTCGGCGGGCTGTCCGCGCGATTCTCGGGCGTGGCAAAGGCAATACCGCCCGCCACAATGCTGGCCAGCGACTCGGTACGTACCGTCAGACCACTCAGACTGGCATCGACCGTAACGCCACTGGCATTCCAGAAACGCGTGTGCTTGCGCACCAGGCTGGCATATTGCGGCTCGATAAAGACCTTGATATCGACCGTGGACTGATCCTCGCCCAGGGCATAACTGCGCACCCGGCCGACCTTGATCTGCTTATAGAACACCGGGCTATCACGATTGAGCGAACCCAGACGCTCGGCCTTCAAGGTGATGTGCAAACCAGGTGTGCTTTCCGCCAGCGGCGGCGCCTCGGCCAGCGCAACAAACTCGTGGGTGGGTTTACCCAGGCCGGGGCTGGCGGTGATGTAGTTACCAGACACCAAGGTATCCAGACCGGTAATACCCGCCAGGGTGACGCTCGGCTTAACCAGCCAGAAGCGTGTTTCACTGCGTAAAAAGGGCTCAGCATTCTTATCGATCTCAAGGGTCGCGATTACCCCGCGATCCTTGCCATCCATAGGAAAGCCCAGGGTCAGCACCTTGCCGATCGGCATGCCCTTGTAAATAAATTGGGTTTTCCCGGCCTCGATGCCCTCGCCCGAGGCGAACAGGATCTGCACTTGAATACCGGCCTTCTGATAGGCCTGCCAGCCGAGCCAGCCACCAATCAACAAGGCGATGATCGGTAACACCCAGATGGCCGACCAGTTGGACGCCGGACGAGTCTTGGCTATAGGTAAATCAGTCATGGTCGTTATCCGACTCCGTGTTATCCCAGATCAAGCGAGGATCAAAAGTGACAGCGGCAAGCATGGTCAAAACCACCACGCTGCAAAATGCGACGGCGCCGAAACCGGCTTCGATTCTGGCAAGGCTGCCAAAATTGACCAGGGCCACCAATACCGTGATGACAAAAATATCCAGCATCGACCAGCGGCCGATCCACTCAATGAAGCGGTACATCCAGCCCCGCTGACGCGCCGACAAGGGTTGGTGGCGTTGCACCGAGTACAGCAGCAAAGCCAGCCCAACCAACTTGAAGGTCGGCACCAGAATACTGGCGACAAATACGACGATGGCAATCGGCACCATGTCGTAGTGAATCAGCTCGATCACCCCCGACATGATGGTGTCTGCCTGGCCCTTACCCAGGGAATAAACCGTCATGATGGGCAACACATTGGCCGGGATATACATCAAGGCCGCCGTCAGCAGCAAGGCCCAGGTGCGTCTCAGACTGTCCGGCCGGCGGGCATGAACCTTGGCACCACAGCGGGTGCAGCGCTGATCATCATTGTCTGCGTCCTGCCGATTAAGCTCATGACACTCAACGCAAATTAAAATACCGGCATCAATGGCGCGCATGGGCATCCCCGCCGGCCAAGGCTTCCCAAATCTGATGGGGCGACATCGTCACTTCCAGCCATACCTGAGCGAGCAACAGAGCGATAAAGCAACCAAGACCGACGTCCAGCGTCGGCGAGGCAATATCGACCAGTTTGACGATGGAGACCAAAATCCCCATCAGATAGACCTCAAGCATGCCCCACTCACGCAGATGGTGATAAATCCGATAAAGCAGTAGCCCGTAACTGCGGCCAATATTCCAGCGAATACTGAGCAACACCGCCAGTTGCATTAAGAGCTTGAGCAGCGGAATGACCATGCTGCAGAGAAACACCACCAGCGCGATGCTCTTGAGCAGCCCACCAGCGGCGTACAAACTGAGAACCCCGCTCCAGACCGTGTCCTCAGCCGTTTGCCCCAGTACATTGATCTGCATGATGGGCAGAAAATTAGCCGGAACATATAACAGCAAGGCCGCAATGACCAAGGCCAGACTGCGCCGCACCACTTGATGGTTATGGCTGTACAACTCAAAGCCACAACGCGGGCACTCTGCCCGCTCACCATCAGCCAATGCTGGCTTGCGCATCAACAGATCGCACTCATGGCAAGCGACCAGGTCCTCAAGGGCAAGCGCAGATAATTGCGTAGAGTCGGCAGACTCGCTCATCAACAGAAACCCATAGGAAAAGAACGTACAAAAGAGACGCTACTGTACTTGCAGAATGTGTCGGTGAGTTTAATTTTCTGCGCGCAAAGACAAACCCCCGACCATCTTACGATGATCAGGGGTTTGGT
>DAITLT010000308.1:0-4096 GCA_036835505.1 Pseudomonas sp. | reverse complement strand
ATCGTCGACTACAACAGCGTGGTCAGCGTACAAACCAGCGCCCTCAGCAATCAGCGCAGCGCCCTCAGCCTGCTGGGCACCCGCCTGACTGCCAGCGTGCAACTGATTGCCGCCCTCGGTGGCGGCTGGGACAGTGCCCAGCTGCAAACCCCGGCAGACAGCGGCCCCCCTGGGCAATAAGCGCTATCGCCGGCCTGGCACTTTGTCGGCGGTGCAGGCCACAGCGGCGGCGCCAGGTCGTACAATGCGCGCCTTCTCGCCCAAGAGCTTATCTGCATGATCGCCGCCTCACCCCTGGCCGCTTACCAGCAGGCCATTGCCGAGCAGGGCTTTAGCGCCGATGCGGCCCAGCAGCAGGCCGCCGAGTGCCTGCAGGCTTGCTTCGACACCCTGCATAACCCAGGCGCCGATACCCCGGCGCGTGGCGTGTACCTGTGGGGGCCGGTGGGGCGGGGCAAGACCTGGCTGATGGACCGTTTTTACCAAGGCCTGCGGGTGCCGGCGCGGCGCCAGCATTTCCATCACTTTATGCGCTGGGTGCATATGCGCCTGTTCCAGCTCACCGGCACGCCCGAACCGCTGCGCGCCCTGGCCCGTGAGCTGGCGGCCGAGGTGCGGGTGCTGTGTTTTGACGAGCTGTTCGTCAATGACATCGGTGATGCGATCATCCTCGGCAATCTGCTGCAGGTGATGTTTGAGGAACGCGTGCTGCTGGTGTGTACCTCCAACCAGCCGCCGCAGCAACTGTACGCCGATGGTTTCAACCGCGAGCGGTTTCTCCCGGCGATTGCCGCCATCGAGCAGCAGATGCAGGTGGTTGGCGTCGATGGCGGGCAGGACCACCGCCTGCACCCAGGTCGTGCCCAGCCACGTTATTGGCTCAAGGAGCAGGGCAGCAGTGCCCTGGCCGCGGAGTTCCAGCGCTTGAGTGAGGGCCAGGTGTGCAGCACGGCACCGATTGAGCTGGGCCACCGGGCGATCCAGGTGGTGCAACGCAGCGCACAACTGCTCTGGTGCCGTTACCCCGAGTTGTGTGAAGTGCCCTTGGCGGCCCTGGATTTTATCGATTTGTGCGACCGCTTCAGCGCGGTGTTTCTCAGCGACGTGCCGTGCCTGAGCGCCCGCCAGCGCCCCGGCCGGATTGCCCGCGGCACCGAAGATGGCGTCACCCAGGTGCGCGCTGGCGAGCGCGAGCTGCCCACTTTATCGGTGCATGATGACAGCGTGCGGCGCTTTATCGCCCTGGTCGATGAATGCTACGACCGCCGTGTGCCGCTGTACCTGGAGGCCCAGGTGGCGCTGACTGAGCTGTACACCGAAGGCTACCTGTCCTTCGCCTTCCGCCGCACCCTCAGCCGCCTGCAGGAAATGCAGTTGCAGCGCTTCACGCAGGCCTGACAGCGGCGCCATTATGGGCCTGAATAAAGGCGCTGAACGCCTCCTGTGGCAGCGGCCGACTGAGCAGATAGCCCTGAAATTGCAGACAGCCGCTGTTTAGCAGCAATTGATGTTGTGCCTGGGTTTCCACGCCTTCGGCAATCACGCTCAAACCCATGCTCTGGCCCAGGGCGATGACCGTGCGGATGATGGTTTCGCTGCTGGCATCGGTCAGGGCATCGAGAACAAACGACTGGTCAATCTTCAGCTTGCTCAAGGGCAGGCGCTTGAGGTGACTGAGGGACGAATAGCCGGTGCCGAAATCATCCAGCGCGAAAGTCACGCCGTGCTCGACCAATAGCGACATTTTCTGCGTCAAATCCTCCATATCATCAACCACCATGGTCTCGGTTAGCTCTAGCTGCAAACGGCGGGCATCGATCCCGTAGTGCTTGATCAACGTCAGCACCTCGGCGACAAATCCGCTTTGGCAAAACTGCTTTGGGCTGATGTTGACCGCCAGGCACAGCGCTTGCTGCGATGGAATTGCCGCCCAGGCCTGTAGCTGCGCACAGGCGGTTTGCAGCACCCAATGACCGATGGGAATGATCAGCCCGGTTTGTTCGGCGAGCTCGATAAACTCGGCGGGGGAGACCAGCCCGCGCTCAGGATGCTGCCAGCGCAACAGGGCCTCCGCGCCAATCACCGTGCCGCTGCTATCAACCTGGGGCTGGTAGTACAGCTCGAACTGATCGCATGCCAGGGCCTTTTGCAATTCGCTTTCCAGTTCGGAGCGCTCGGCCGCATCGCTTTGCAAAACATGCAGCAACGCAAAGAGCATCAGCATTGCCGCGCATACCTGCACCCAGGTGCCGGGCTTGCGCACATCATCGGGCAGGTTGTAACCGGGCAATGGTGTCCAGGATGTGGCGGCCAGGACGATAAAGATCAGCAAACAAAGCGCGGTCACGCCATAGCGCAAGCCCAGGTCTTCATCGCGAAACGCCATCAGCGCCGCCACACCCAGCGGCAACAGATAAAGATGGGTAGCCCGCGGTGCCGCGGCGTTTGGCACATCCAGGATGGCCGCCATGCCCGTGATAATGACCAGCAATACGCCAAACAGCACGAGATTGGCACTGCGCACATGCTGGCGCCAGGTCAAGGTAAAGACACTAAGCCCTGATAGAATCAGCACCATATCCATGCCGACCATGGCCCAGGCGCCACGCAGCGCAAAGAACACCGCCCAGATAACCCCCATGCTCAGCATGACCAGGCTGGCCAAGATGCGCATGCGCCGTTCACGGCGATGGTGAATCAAGCCGAGATCCGTGCAGGCCCAAAATTGCTGAAAGCGCTTGGCGACCGATGGTTTGGCTGTCATTGAAGTTTCCGGCAGGTCAATACGTCAGCAGTTGCTGCGAACTTTGCGTAACGACACGCATGCAGCCTAATGCAGGTTTTGGGTCGGCGCTATCTGAATTCGCATAATCTATATTATGTTAAACGATGGATTAGATGAGGAATGCCAAGACGTTGCTTAAGCGCCCTGTTCGGTCTTGTTGCGTGCAACGTTGCGTTCATTAGGAATTGATATGAGCTTGCTAGATTCGCTGGTCGCTCGGTTGCTGCGTTGTCAGGTGGGCCTCTGGCAGGTGCAGGCGCGTTTGCAGGCGCAAACGGATGATGAAACGCTGCATGATTTGCGCATTCAGTTACGGCGCTTGCGCAGTGTGTTGCGGCCACTGCGCAAACAGGCTTGCATCGCGCCGTTGTATATCGCCGCCGCTGATCTGGGCCGGCTTACCACGCCCTGGCGTGATCTTGAGGTGTTGTGCGCGCATTTGCAGGCTGCCGGCTTGACCCAGGCGTGCGCCGTGCGCAGTTCGGCGTTGCGCGGTGCCTACGCCGAACTGCGCCAGGCTACGGCGTTGGCAGCGCTGCTGGCCTTGCTGGATGACAGCCTCTGGGCGCTTCGCCACGGCACGCGACAGACTCCTCGATGGGTCAGCAAGAAACGCATCCGCCGCTATTTGCAGCAACAACGGCGGCAATTGCAGGCAGCCCTGGCCGAACCACATGGCGATCACCATCGCCTGCGTTTGCTGATTAAGCGCTTGCGCTACAGCAACGAGGTCTATGGAGCATGCTCGACCGTTTCGGTGCCGTGCATGGACGCATTGAAGGCCGCCCAGGCCGCCCTCGGTGACTGGCACGACCTCGATCAGTGGTGCCAACGGGCTGCGCGCGAAGTCGATCTGCAACCCTTGCAGGCGGCCTGGCAGTTGCAGGCCAGCACGGCGCTGGCGGCTGCCGAGCAGCCGTTGCAGGTGCTCACCAAACGCTTGGCCGAACGGCCTTGAGCGGAAAAAATACGCCTGCGCCATTGCTACGCAGTGGGTTAGCCGCGCAGCCGTGCTAAGGTTGAGCCCACCTGTGTATGCGCCCATTCTGGAGACTTTATGTTCGCTCGTTTACTGACTGCAACCGCACTGTCCCTGGCCTGCAGCCTGAGCTTTGGCCATGACTACAGCACGGCCGAGCTGAAAATCGATCACCCCTGGTCCCGCGAGCTGCCCCCCAATGCGCAAGCCGGCGGCGCTTATTTTGTCGTGCATAACCTGGGCAAAACGGCTGATCGGCTGATCGGGGTACAGACTCCGCAAGCCGCCAAGGCCGAGATTCACACCATGGTGCAGCTGGGCGACGTGATGAA
>DAITLT010000307.1:0-4096 GCA_036835505.1 Pseudomonas sp. | reverse complement strand
TCTGCGTGACCCACGAAATGGGCTTCGCCCGCACCGTGGCGAACCGGGTGATCTTTATGGACAAGGGCGAGATCGTCGAACAGGGCGAGCCGCACAGCTTCTTCAGCAACCCGCAGAACGAGCGAACCAAGCTGTTTCTTAGCCAGATCCTGCACTGAGTCGCCGCAGTGCCGTGATCAGGGATTGTAGGCGCCAGTTGGCGATTGGCATTGGCTAAATGACAGCGCGACCGACGGGCTCGGTTAATAACTGGCGCAAGGATCGCGAGCAAGCTCGCTCCTACGGATGCGCATTTGGCGACACGGTGTAAAAGATCAAGCGCAGAAAAAAGCCCACTCACTGAGCCTAATGTTGTTCGTTTAAGGCGCCACAGCGGTAGCCCGGATGGAATCCGGGGGCGAATGCGCACGTCAACGCACCTCCCCGGATTTCATCCGGGCTACAAAAATGCCGTTCACTTGGCTTAAGCGAACGGCATTGCACTCACTGAGCGGGCCTTGGCATTGCTGGGGCTGTTACCAGAGTGCCAGGGTGTAGCTGAGGATCAGGCGGTTTTCGTCCAGGTTGTTGCCGAAGTTGGAGCGGGTGGTGGCGTTGCGCCATTTCACGCCCACGCCCTTGAAGTTGCCTTCCGGCACGACATAGGCGATGTCCATGTCGCGTTCCCATTCCTTGCCTTCGCTAAGCGCCGCGCCACGGTCAACATCGCTGCCGTTGATATAGCGGGTCATAAAGGTCAGGCCGGGGATGCCCATGCCGGCGAAGTTGTAGTCGTAGCGCGCCTGCCAGGATTTCTCGTCCTTGAAGGCGAAGTCGCCGATCTGCACGAAGTTGACCAGGTAAGCGTCGGTGCCGTTGACGTAGGCAAAGCCGGTGTCGCCGCTCATCGTCTGATAGCCCAGGCCGAAGCTTTGGAAGCCCAGGGTATAGGTGAACATGGCGCCCAGGGCCTTGTTGTCGACGTTGGTCTGGCCGTCGTCGGTGGAGCGGGCAAAGCGCAGGTCGGTCTTCAGGCTTTGCTTGTCGGCAATCGGCAGCACATGCACGGCGCTCAGGTAGTGCTGGTTGTAATACTGGTCGAGGTTGCCGTAGTGGTAGCTGGTGCTCAGTTGGTCGTTCCACTTGTAGCTGGCACCGGCGAAGTTGAATTCATCGCTATCGCTGAGGGTGCCGTTCTTGAAGTCGATGCCACGGGCGCCAGTGCTCTTGGTCTTGGCGTTGTAGCTGTGGGTGAGGCCCATGGTCTCGTGATCCGAGGAATCACGCTGGTTGACGCGGCTCAGTTGGCCGCCATCGAAGACCAGGCCGTCGATTTCCATGGAGTTCAGTTGGCCACCCTGGAAGGTTTGCGGCAGCAGGCGCGAGTCGTTGGACAGCAGCACCGGCAGCTTGGGCGTCAGGGTGCCGGCCTTGAGAATGCTCTTGGATACGCGCAGTTTCGCGGTCACGCCCAGGTCGCCGTAGCTGTCCTGCGCTTCACCGGTTTCCCGATCGGCCTGCAGCAGGCCAGTGCCGCTGGTGCCGCGGCCGGAGTCGAGCTTGACCCCCAGGGTGCCGAGGGTGTCCATGCCGACACCGACGGTGCCTTCGGTAAAGCCTGATTCGTAACGCAGCAGGAAGCCCTGCGCCCACTCCTCGGACTTGCTGCGATACTCCACGGGTGTCTTGCCGGTGACTTTGGGCAGGGCAGGGGTGCCATCCTGACGGAAGTCGCGGTTCATATAGAAGTTGCGCAGCTCCAGGCTGGCTTTGCTGTCGGCGATAAAATCAGCGTGCGCCAGGGTGGGCAGGGTCAGGCAAGCGCCCACGCCAGCGAGGGCGATGGCTTGGGCAAGGGGAGTGGCTTTCATTATTGTTGGCTCCTGGTGGGGTCGGCAGCTGAGTGGAATGTGAAATTCCCGTTACAGCGGCGTGACTTAACCACGCAGGTCGCGGCTTGGCTTTTAGACCTTAGTCGGTTGGCGACCGGCCAGTTCTGTGCTTGCCGGGCGCCGTGCTTTAGCGCAAACCGCCGAGCAGGCGTGCCTCGCCGGCCTCGATGGCCTCCAGCGGGCCGGCCAATAGCACCGCGTCGCCGGCGCTCAGGTAGGTGCTCGCGTCCAGGGCCAGCTCCAGGCCGTCGCGGCGCACCCCTTGCACCTCCAGGCCCAGTTGCTCCAGGGCCAGGGCCGGCAGGTTTTGCCCGCAGGCATGGGCATCGGCGCTCAGGGTTACGGCGTGCATCAACAGGCGCGGCCGGCCCTGGGCATCCAACAGGTCCTGATGGGCGCCGTGGTAGTAGCCGTGCAGCAGTTTGTAGCGGCTGTGCCGCACCCGGTCGATATGCCCCTGTACCCGTGGCTCGGGCACGCCGAGCATGACCAGGGCGTGGGAGGCCAGCATCAGGCTGGACTCCAGCAGTTCGGGCACCACTTCGGTGGCGCCGGCGGCGAGCAGTTCGGCTTGCTGGCTGTCGTCGCGGGTGCGCACCAGAATCGGCAACTGAGGATGCAGGCTGCGGGCCTGTTTGACGATGCGCAGGGCAATCTCGGTTTTGTCCACGGCCACCACCAGCAGGCGCGCGCGCAGCATGCCCACGGCCAGCAGCAGGTCGGTGCGGCTGGAGTCGCCGTAATGCACATGGTCTTCGCCGGCGGTGGCTTCCTGCACGCGGATCGGGTCGTCATCCAGGGCGATAAATTCCTGCTGCTCCAGGCGCAGGAAGCGGCCAATGGATTGGCCAACCCGGCCGTAGCCGCAAATCACCACATGGCCATGTACCTGGGCCGTGGCCTGGCTGATGGCATCCAGTTGCAGCTCACGGCTGGGCGCGCGCTGCAGGCGGGCGGCCAGGGCCGGGGCGGCGCGCAGCAGCAGCGGGGTCAGGGCCATGGAGCAGAAGGTCGCGGCCAGGAGCAATTTGGCCTGCGGGCCGGGCAGCAGTTGCGCCTGCTCAATCTGCGCCATCAGGGCAAAGCAGAACTCGCCGCCCTGGGCCAGGGCCAGGCCGCTGCGCCAGGCGGTTTGCTTGTCTGCGCCACGCAGTTTGACCAGCAGGGCCACCGCGCTGCCCTTGATCAACATCAGGCCCAGGGTCACCGCCAGAATCAGCCAACCCTCGCTGGCAAATTGCTGCAGGTCGATCAGCATGCCGACGCTGACAAAGAACAGGCCGAGGAGAATGTCGCGGAACGGGCGAATATCCGCCTCGATCTGGTGGCGATAATGGCTTTCGCCCAGCAGCATGCCGGCGAGAAACGCGCCCAGGGCCATGGACAACCCCAGCATATGGGTCAGCCAGGCCGTCAGCAGCACAATCACCAGGGCCAGGGTGACAAACAGCTCCGGCGAACGGGCCGCTGCCACCTCATGGAACAGCCGTGGCAGCACCCAGCGGCTGACCAGCAATAAACCGAGAAACAGCAGCACGGCCTTGCCCAGAATCAGGCCCAACTGCACATACCAGAGGCCGCTGCCCTCGGCGGTCAGGGCCGGCAGCAAGGTCAGCAGCAACACAGCCACCAGGTCCTGGAACAGCAACACGCCGATGGCGTTCTGGCCGTGGCGACTGAAGATTTCCCCGAGGCTGCTCAGCTCCCGGCTAACAATCGCCGTCGACGACAGCGCCAGCCCGGCGCCCAGCACCAAGGCCACCGCCAGTGGCACCTCGAACAGCAGCAGAATGCCGCCCAGCAGCGCCGTGCTGGCCAGCACCTGCAGGCTGCCCAGGGTAAACACCACATGCCGCAGCGCCAACATGCGCGGCAGGGAGAACTCCAGGCCCAGGGTAAACAGTAGAAACACCACGCCCAGTTCGGCCAGGTGTGGCAATGCCTCGGCGTCATTGATCCAGTGCAGGGCATTGGGGCCGATCAGCAAGCCCACGCATAAGTAACCCAGCACCGCCGGCAGGCGCAGGCGGCGGAACAGGGCAATAACCACCAGCGAGGCGGTGAGGATGATCAGTAAGTTAGCGAACAAAAGGCATCTCCGGCTGCAGCGGGGGAGCATGCCCAAGGCCGGCCAACAGGTCTAGAAGAGATTGGCTGTGCGCCTGCAGTCGCTAGGGTCTGTTCCCGTTTCATCGCGAGCCGCGTTGCTGCGAGAAATGGTCCCC
>DAITLT010000306.1:0-4124 GCA_036835505.1 Pseudomonas sp. | reverse complement strand
GCATGCAGTTCCACGCCTCCGGCCCGGACGGCGGCATGCAGATCGTCACCATCCGTGATCTGGACGGCGACGACGTGATCGTCGATGGCAACCACCCGCTGGCGGGTCAGCGCCTGACCTTCGCGGTCAAGGTTGTCGCCGTGCGCGATGCCAGCGCCGAAGAACTGGCCCATGGTCACATCCATGGCGAAGGCGGCCATCACCACTGAGTATGTGAGCTGCTAGGCTGCTAATACGTCAGGTTGAGTTGTGCAGGAAGGCGCCTACGGGCGCCTTTTTTGTCCATCAGGGTTTTTGGAGACTGTAGCTATGAGCGCCTTTCACGACCTTACGCTGACCGGTCTGGATGGTCAGGAACTGCCCCTGGCCCCCTTTGCCGGGCAGGTGCTGCTGGTGGTCAATGTGGCCTCAAAGTGTGGCTTGACCCCGCAATATGCCGGGCTTGAGCATCTCTACCAGCATTACCGGGCCCAGGGTTTGCGCGTGCTGGGCCTGCCGTGTAACCAGTTTGCCGGGCAGGAGCCGGGCAGCGCGGCCGATATTCGCCAGTTCTGCAGCCTCACCTACGGGGTGAGCTTTCCCTTGAGCGAAAAACTCGAGGTCAACGGCCCCGGCCGGCATCCCTTGTATCGCTTGCTGGCGGGCGAGGGGGCGGAGTTTCCCGGCGACATCACCTGGAACTTCGAGAAGTTTCTGGTTGGCCCGGACGGTCGCGTGCTGGCACGCTTTTCCCCGCGTACCACCCTGGACGATCCGGCCCTGATCGATGCCGTCGAGCGCGCCCTGGCCAACCTGCCCGGCGCTTAAACGCGCGGCATGAGTTGCCAAAGGCACCACGCGCTGAGGCAGAATCCCTGGCACGCCATGCAGTGGCCGGGACTGAATTGCCCCGGATGGCATCCGGGCTACAAAAATGCCGCGCACTTGGCTTAAGTGAACGGCATCTGTGGCACTAACTGGCGTTTTCGGCGGGCGTTGCCCGCCAGTTCAGAGCAGGGGCCTCGATGAGCTTTCTCGCAGCCGATATTGGCGGCACCTATACCCGCTTGTTGCTGGCCGAACCCAGCGCCACAGGCTGGCAGGTGCTGCGCGAGCAGCGCTTTGTCGGCGCCGACTACCCAGGGCTTGAGGCCATCGTGCAGCTGTTCCTCGGCACCGAGCGGCCGAGCGTGGCCTGCATTGCCGTGGCCGGGCCGGTCAGCGAACAGCGCGTGTGCATGACCAACCTGCCCTGGCAGCTGGATGCCGGCGCGCTTGCGGCGCACTTGGGTATCGCCCAGGTACACCTGCTGAATGATTTCGCCGCCCAGGCCTATGGCCTGGACAGCTTGCCCGCCAGCGACCTCTTTACCCTGCAGGCTGGCCAGCCCGAGGCCGGCGGCGTGCGCGCACTGCTCGGCGCCGGTACCGGTCTGGGCATGGCCCTGCTGGTGCGTTGCGCTGAGCACTGGCAGGTGCTGCCGAGCCAGGGCGGCCTGGCCGATTTTGCCCCCGTGGATGAACAGCAACTGGCGCTCTGCGCCGCCTTGCAGCAGGCCTACGGGCGCGCCAGCCAGGAGTTGCTGCTGTGCGGCCATGGTCTGGAACGCATCCATGGTTTTCTCGGTGGGCGCGGTGTGTTGCTGGGCACAGGCCCCAACGCGCGTGAGATCTCCCAAGCGGCGCAGCAGGGCGAGCCTCTGGCCTGCGCCAGCCTGGCCTTGTTTGCACGAATTTTCGCTGCCTGCGCCGGCAACCTGGCCTTGCTCGGCCTGGCCCAGGGCGGCGTGTACCTGAGTGGTGGCATTGCGCCGAAGATGCTCAGCTTCTTGCAGCAGCCCGAGGTATTGCAGGCCTTTAGCGACAAGCCGCCGATGCACGAACTGTTACAGCGCATGCCGCTGCATGTGGTGCTCAACGAGCAACTCGGCCTGCAGGGCGCGGCGAGCCTGGCGGCGCGGCTGTGCCGGGCGCAGGAGGGCGGACTATGAGCGAGTTGCCGCCGCTGTTGCCGGCCCGCCACCTGTCCTGGCAGTTTTTGCGCCTGGCGACCCCCTATTGGAACTCGGCAGACAAGTGGCGGGTGCGCGGCTACACCGCCCTGTTGCTGCTGTTCACCCTGGCCCAGGTCGGCCTGGCGATCTGGATGAGTTACTGGAGCCGGGCGCTGTTCGATGCCCTGGAAGACAAGTCGCTGAACGCCTTACTGGTGCAGATCGGCACCTTCGTGCTGATCTTCCTGCTGACCATGGCGGTGACGGCCCTGCATATGCACGTCAAACGCTGGTTGCAACTGGACTGGCGGCGCTGGCTGACGGAAAAGGTCCTCGACCGCTGGATGGCCCAGGGGCATCACTATCAGTTGCAGTTGATCGGCGGCGAGCACGACAACCCCGACGGGCGGATTGCCGAAGACATCCGCATCGCCACCGAGAGCACGGTCAACCTGGCTCATTCGCTGGTCTATTCGCTGCTGGTGTTCGGCAGTTTTATCGACATCCTCCTGGTCCTCACCGGCAGTGCCTATGTGCCCGGCACCGCCTGGCTGGTGCCGGGCTATATGGTGATCCTGGCCTTCGCCTACGCCGGTGCCGGCACCCTGTTTGGCCTGCTGCTGGGGCGGCCCTTGGTCAAGGCCACCAACCAGTTGCAAACCGCCGAGGCCAACTTTCGCTTTGGCCTGGGCCATTCCCGTTCCAACTCCGAGTCGATTGCCCTGATGCATGGCGAGGGCATGGAGCGGCGCAATGCGGCCAATTTCTTCGCCGAGCTGGGCCAGCGCTGGAACCGCCAAACCGTCGGCTATCTCGGCATCATGGCGTTCTCCTCCGGTTATGGCGCGCTGCTGCCGGTGTTTCCGATCCTGCTGCTGGCGCCGCAGTACATCGCCGGCAGCATGACCCTGGGCATCCTGATGCAGGCGGCGCAGGCGTTCCAGAAGCTGACCTCGGCGTTGTCCTGGCCGATCGACAACCTTGGCGAGCTGGCCCATTGCCGCGCCTCGGTGCAGCGGGTGCTGAGCCTGGATAACGACATGCAGGCGCTCGATGAACAGGCGGCCGAGCCGCAGGAGCACCGGATCAGCGTGCTGCAGTCGAATCAGTCAGAGCTGGTGCTGCGTGACCTGTGCATCGCCAACCCGGACGGCCAGGTGCTGATCGAGGGCCTGAATGCCAGCATCCACCGCGGCGAGCGGGTGCTGATTGCCGGCGATCCGACCGTCACCATCAGCCTGTTCAAGGTGGTGGCCGGGCTCTGGCCCTGGGGCCATGGCGAGGTCTGGCTGCCCGCGGGCGCGGCGATCAGCTTCCTGCCGCAACGGCCGTTCCTGCCGCTGGCCAGTTTGCGCTCGGTGCTCAGTTACCCCCATGCCGCCGACACCTTCAGCAGCAAGGCCATGCAGCATGCCCTGGAGTGCGCAGGGCTGGCCTGGCTGGCGCCGCGCCTGGCCGAGGTGGACAGTTGGGACCGGGTGCTACCGCTGCGCGCCCAGCAACGCCTGGGCATGGCCCGACTGTTTCTGCAGCAGCCGGCCTGGGTGTTTATCGAGGAAGCCACCGATGCCTTCGACCCCAAGGGCGAGGACTGCATGATGGACATGCTGCAGCGCGAGCTGCCCAACGCCAGCCTGCTGACCATCAGTTTTCACGGCGGCCTGGATCGTCACTACCAGCGCAAACTGGTGCTCAACCGCCCGGCCGAGGACAAGTTCCTCCGCTGCAGCACGCCAAGCTGCACGCTGAAAGTCATAGGCTAAGGCCAATCAAGCCACGGCAATGGCGCTACATGGCCCGGATAAAATCCGGGTGGTGCATTCCCTCTCAATTTGCTCCCGGATTGCATCCGGGCTACTTCTCCAAGCCTGGCAGCAGGGCCGTAGGATGGGTTGAGCCTGCGATACCCATCAACTCTTCGTTGCGGATCAAGCGCGCGATGGGTATCGCTGCGCTCCACGCCATCCTACGCAGAGCATGCCGGTCTAGGGTCTGTTCCCGTTTCATTCGCGGCCGCGCCGGAGCCGGTTTTTGCGCGAGGCAAGGCAGCGCCCGCTCCCGGCGGGCTTGCTGCATTCACCACATCCATGTGGATCGCGCGAGGAGCGTGATTTGGTTGTTCCAAATGAGCGACGAGTAACGCCGCCTCGC
>DAITLT010000305.1:0-4132 GCA_036835505.1 Pseudomonas sp. | reverse complement strand
GTCACTGCGAGCGCCGCCAAGTTGATGGGTATCGCTGCGCTCAACCCATCCTACGCAGGCAATCGCCACAGCCGTAGGAGCCAGCTTGCTGGCGATGCTTTTTTCCGCGTCACTGATCGCCAGCAAGCTGGCTCCTACATAAACATGCGCCATCAGTGGCCCCCTTCGAACAGCTGATCCAGCGCATCCAGCAAGGCATCACTGGGGCGGGCGAAGTACACGCCAGCCTGCGGCATGCCGCGCAGGAACAGGTAATAGGCGCCGCCCAACTGTGCATTACTGAAGTCAGCCAAGCGCTGGCGCAGGAAACGCCGCAGCGCCACCAGGTAGATCAGGTATTGCAGGTAGTAATGCTCGCCGGCCAGCGCTTGCAGCAGGCGCTCGCCGCCGTAGTAGCTGGCGTCCGGGCCGAGCCAGTTGGATTTGTAATCGAGGATGTACCAACGGCCGTCGTGCTCGAAGGTCAGGTCGATAAAGCCCTTGAGAAAGCCCTTCAAACTGTCGAACTCCAACCGGCTGGCGGCCTCGCGCAACGGCTCGGCCAGGCCGTGGGCCGGATCGCTGAGGATCTGGCGCAGGCGCTGCACCTGCAGGTCGCCGACCGGGAAGGTAAAGCCCAGCTCGGGCAAACGCCGCGCCGGTTTCAGGTTGGCCAGCGTGAGGCCCTGGCCATCCAGATCGCTGTCCAGCACCAACTGCAACTGCGCCAGCGCCACCGCGCCCCAGGCGTCGGCATCGATACCGTGGCCGCTCAGGGCCGGCGCCACCAGGTCCGTCAGCGCGCCCTTGCCGCGCGCCCAGTCTTCGAGAATCGCGTGCAGGCAAGTACCGGCCCGCGCACCACGGGGGAAGGCGTAGAAGCCGCTGCCCGGCTCGCTGGCATCCGGCATGACCAGGCCATCGCGGTCCGGCGCTTCCATATGCATGCCCGCGGCTAATCCGGAGAAGCTGCCAACCCGCCAGGCGCTGTACAAGCTGCGCTTGAGCTGACCCAGTTGCGCGGGCGGCGCGGCGCGGCGCTCACCGGCGGCGCTGGCTTCAGTGTCACGCAGGACCTGCACGACCATACGGCCCTGACTGGCGGCGCTCAGCTGGTCGATTTCTGCGCGCAAACCGCTGGGGCTGAGTTGTTGAAAGTGCTCGGCGAGCTCCACCAAGGCATCGTCGCCCGGTAACTGGCGACCGTGCAGCAGCCAGGCCAGAGCACTGCTGTGCAGGCCGCTGTCGCTCATGCTGCCGTCCTTTTTCGGCTTGCAGTCCACTGGCCCCCAGTGCAGCCACAGGCGATCGCGGGCGCGGGTCAGGGCCACATAGGTCAGGCGCAGTTTCTCGGCGAAGCGCTCATGGCGGGCGCGCTCGCGGTGCGCGTCGAACTGCTCGCCGCCCAGATCCAGCAGCGGTGTGCCGTCATCGGCATGGCAGGTGATGTCTTCATGCTGGCGCAGCAGCGCGCCGTCCCACAGGTAAGGGCAGAACACCAGCGGGTACTCCAGGCCCTTGGAGGTGTGGATGGTGACGATCTGCACCCGTTCGGCATCGCTTTCCAGGCGCAGCAGGGCATCTTCGCCATGGGCCTCGGCGCTACGCTGGGCGTTGAACCAACTGAGCAATTGCGGGAGGCCCGCGCGTTGCAGGCTCTCGGTTTGCAGCAGCTCGGCCAGGTGCAGCAGATTGGTCAGCCGCCGCTCGCCATCCACCAGCGCCAGCAAGCGCGGCGCCACCTGTTGCTCATCCAGCCAGGCACGGAAGGCGCGCATAAAGCCCTGCTCCTGCCAGAGCTGGTGATAGCGTTCGGCGGCCTCGCGCTCCTCGTCCCAGGCGCGGGCATCTTCCTGGCAGGCGGCCAGATCGGCTGCGCTGCGCCCGAGCAAACGACTGGCCAGGGCATAGCGCAGGGCGCCTTCGCGGCCAGGCTCGGCATAGGCAGCCAGCACCGCGGCCAGCTCGCCGGCCTCTTCGCTGTGCCAGACGTTTTCCTTGCCACGGCGCACGCTGGGGACGCCGCGCGCGGCCAGTTCGGCAGCCACGTCACTGGCTTGCCGATGGCTGGCGACTAACACGGCAATATCGCCGCCTTTGAGCGGCGTGCGTTCACCGCTGGCGTCGAAATACGCCTCGCCCGCTGCACTGGCGGCCAGCAGGGCGGCGATGCGTCGGGCTGTATCGCGGGCCACCAAGGTGCCGGCCGCGCCTTTGCCGAGATAGTCATCATCCAGCCAGACCAGACTCAACGGCGCGTCCGCTTCACCCTCGACGACCGGCAACACCAGTTGCGCGCGAATCTTGTCGCTAGCTCAGTCCCGGCTCAGCGAATGGCATCGGCCGGTCGAACAGCTGATTAAGGGCGGCGATCAGCTCCGGCGTGGAGCGGTGGTTGGTGGCCAGGCTGTACTGCCGGGCCGCCTCGTCGCGAGCCTTGAGGTAGGTGGCCAGATCGGCGCCGCGAAACGCATAGATGGCCTGTTTGGGGTCGCCAACAAAACACAGGTCACCTTCGCGCTCGTAGATGCGCCGAAACACCTGGTACTGCACCGGGTCGGTGTCTTGGAATTCGTCGATCAGCGCCACCGGGTACTGCGCGCGCAGGGTGCCGGCCAGGTGCTCGCCGCCCTCACCGTACAGGCCCTGTTGCAGCTGGTTGAGCAGGTCGTCGAAGGCCAGCAGGCGTTGCGCCGCCTTGCGTTGCGGCAGCTGCTCATTGAGCTGGCCGATCAGACGAACCTGCAGGTCAATCAGCCGTTGCTCGGCCTCCGGCTGCGCCGCCGCCAGGGCGTCACAGAGGTCCTGTAACGCTGCTGCCAATGGACTTTCGGGCACGCTGGCGCCCTTCTTGCTGGCCTTGAACAAGCCTTCACGGGACAGGCGCTGGTGCGCCTCGGTCTTGCTGAACAGCGCCGCGGCATCGCTGAAATAAGCGTCCAGCTCCAGCTGCCAGCCAGCCAGTTTGGCAGCGTTGCACATATTGCTCTTGAAGCCGTCGCAGGCCTTGAGCTGCGCCAGCCAGGCGGCGCTCTCGATCTGCCAGCTGTCGCGCGCGCGCTGCCAGGCACTGCGCAGGCCACTCATTTCGCTGCTGGCCCCCGGCTGCGGCTCGATGCGCAAGTAGGGTTTGCCCAGGTGATTGCGTAACTGCTGGCGCAGGCTCTGCGGGGTGACTTTCTGCTGCACCAGAAACGCCGCCCACTCCGGCTCGGCGGCGGCCAGCTCATGGCGCCAGAGGTCGGCAAGCAGGGCGTCGAGCAGTTCACGGTCATCAAAGGTCAGTTCGTTATCGAAGTCGCCACCGGCCTCGAACGCCGCATCCTGCAAGGCGCGCTGGCAGAAGCCGTGGATGGTAAAGATCGCCGCTTCGTCGAAGCCATGCACCGCCAGCAGCAAACGCCGGTGGCTGGCGGCATCCGGGTACTGAGCGTGCAGACGGTTAAGCAAGTCGTCCGCGCCTGGGCCCTGTTCGTACACCGCCAGCAACTCGGCCAGGCGCTTGCGGATGCGCTCGCGCAGCTCGGCGGTGGCGGCGGTGGTGAAGGTCACCACCAAAATCTGGCTGACGTTGAGCTGCTTCTCCAGCAGCAGACGCGCGTACAGCGCGGTCAGGGTCCAGGTTTTGCCGGTGCCGGCGCTGGCTTCGATCAGCGAGCGGCCGCTGAAAGAGTCCGTGAGTAAATCCAGGGCGGCGCTGTTCATGCCTCGTCCTCTTCTTCGCTGTGCAAGGCATCTAGGGCCGGGCCGTAGAGCTGTTCGGCCAGGGCTTCGAAGCGCTCGTCGAGCACCTCACGGTCGCGGAAGGCCAGGGCGTTCCAGGGATCGTCACCTTCGCCGCGCATATGCTCGTTGCCTTGCCACATCAGCGCGGCTTCGCCGCGCGCGGCGTCGATCGGTTCCTTGCGCCCAGGGTTGCGCCACTTCTTGGCAAAACCAAGGCTGCATTTGGCCAGCAACGGCAGCGGCTCACACAGCGCACTCTGGTAGGCCTCCAGCCACGGCTGCAGCAGCTCCAGCGGATTGGCCAGCGGGCCCAGGCGCCACTCGCTTTTTGGCGACAGCAGGCGACTGTCGCGGCGGATGCCGGGAGTCGCCGCGCAGTTGAGCAGCAGGTGGCGCAGCCAGAACGGCGCCAGCTCCCAGGCGCCGA
>DAITLT010000304.1:0-4158 GCA_036835505.1 Pseudomonas sp. | reverse complement strand
CGCTCAATGAGCGGCCTTTTGCGTTAACCCGCAGGCTTAAACCATGACGTCGCCGACGTGGAGGATCTTCATGGTGTTGGTGCCGCCGATGGTGTGGTAGCTGTCGCCCTTGGTCAGGATCACCCAGTCACCTTGCTGCACCACGCCGCGCTTGAGCAGTTCGTCGATGGCGGCCTGGCTGACCTTGTCGGCCGGCAGGGCGGCGGCATCGAACGGCACCGTCTGCACGCCGCGGAACAGGGCCACGCGGGCCTGGGTTGCGCGGTGCGGGGAGAAGGCGAAGATCGGCATCGAGGAGCGGATGCGCGACATGATCAGCGGCGTGTAGCCACTTTCGGTCAGGCAGATGATCGCCTTGACGCCGGGGAAGTGGTTGGCGGTGTACATGGCGGCCAGGGCGATGCTTTCGTCGCAGCGCTCGAAGCTTTCTTCCAGACGGTGGCGCGAGACCCGGTTGATCGGGTGCTTTTCCGCGCCCAGGCACACACGGGCCATGGCCTTGACCGCTTCCACCGGGTAGGCGCCGGCGGCGCTTTCGGCCGAGAGCATCACCGCGTCGGTGTAGTCGAAGGCCGCATTGGCCACGTCCGAGACTTCGGCGCGGGTCGGCATCGGGCTGCTGATCATCGACTCCATCATCTGCGTGGCGGTGATCACCACTTTGTTCAGGTGGCGGGCGTGGGCAATGATCTTCTTCTGGATGCCGACCAGTTCGGCGTCGCCGATTTCCACCGCCAGGTCACCACGGGCGACCATCACGCCGTCGCTGGCGCGGATCAGGCCGTCGAGGGTTTCGTCGTCGGCCACCGCTTCGGCGCGTTCGACCTTGGCGATCAGCCAGGCCGTGCCACCGGCTTCGTCGCGCAGGCGCCGGGCTTCGTGCATGTCGGCGGCGTCACGGGGGAAGGACACGGCCAGGTAGTCGAGCTCCATCTCGGCGGCCAGTTTGATGTCGGCGCGGTCCTTGTCGGTCAGGGCCGGCGCAGTCAGGCCGCCACCACGGCGGTTGATGCCCTTGTGATCGGACAGCGGGCCGCCGATCAGCACGGTGCAGCGCAACTCATCACTGCCCACCGAGTCGACACGCATTTCCACTCGGCCATCGTCGAGCAGCAGCTCGTCGCCGGCCTTGCAGTCGGTGATCAGGTCCGGGTAGTCGATGCACACCACGTCCTGGTTGCCGGCGTCGCGCGGGTGGCTGATGGAGAAGCGGAATTGGTCGCCTTCCTTGAGCTCAATGCGTTTGTTGGCGAACTTGGCGATGCGAATCTTCGGCCCTTGCAGGTCGCCGAGCAGGGCGACGAAGCGACCGTGCTTGGCGGCGATCTCACGCACCAGCTTGGCGCGGGCTTTGTGTTCGTCGGGGCTGCCGTGGGAGAAGTTCAGGCGGGCCACGTCCAGGCCGGCAAGAATCAGTTGCTCCAGCACTTGCGGCGAGTTGCTGGCCGGGCCCAGGGTGGCGACGATTTTGGTGCGGCGAAGGGTCATGCAAAGGCTCCAGGATTCGATCAGACCCTGAGGCTACTATGCCGCGACCCTGTAGTCATTTTTCCGTTGCACTACTTTCCGGGCGCAGGTTCAGCCGTTGCGGGCGGCGCCTTGAGGATCAGCACATCGCACTCGACGCTCTCCAGCACGCGCTCGGCGGTGTTGCCGAGCAGGGCGTTGGCCAGATGGCCGCGGGCGATGGCGCCCATCAGCAGCAGGTCGATCTGTTCCTCGCGGACGAAGCGGGCAATTTCCTCTTCGGCAAAGCCTTCGCGCAACTGGGCCTGGTTGCGCGGCACGCCGGCATTGGCCAGCAATTGCTCGAACGCCGCGCGGTGCTGGGTGGCGCAGAGCTGGCGGTAGTGGGCGTAATCCTCGACCAGGGCGCTGTCGAACAGCAGCGATTGCGGCACCGGCGCGTAGCTGTGCAGGTAGTGCGGCTGGATGCCGAGGGTGTCGCTGAGCAACTGGGCGGTGGCGATCAGTTGTTGGTCGAGGGCCGCCGGTTTGTCGTCGGCGTGTAGCGGATCGAGGGCCGCGCACAACTGGCGGCATTGCCATTCGCCGTGCTGCACCAGCCACAGCGGCACCGGGCAGTGGCGCAGTAATTGCCAACTGCTGTTACCCAGCAGGCGTTGTTTGAGGTTGTGATGCTGATGGCTCGACTTGAGCAACAGATCGGGCTGCAGTTCCGCCACCCGCTGCAGAATCACCTGCTCCAGCGGTTTGCCCCAGCGTACTTGCACACTGACCTGCAGACCTTCCTCGCGCAGCGGCGCGGCCATGGCTTCGAGTTCGGCGTGCAGACTGGCGAGCATCGCTGCGCGGGCACTGGTCAGGGTGTCGCTGTCAAAAATCAGGCTATGGCTAAGGGCCGAGTTGTATTCGCAGAGCAGCAACTCGACCTTGGCCGAGGTGGCGCGAGCCAGCCAGTGGGCGCGTTGCAGGGCCGGTTGGCTGGGGTGGGATGGGTCGATCACGACCAGAAGCTGGCGCAGTTGCATGGCAAGCCCTCGACTTGGCTGATAGGCCCATTGCAGCGCAAACGCCGCGCTCGGCACTTGATGTGCGTCAGCTTCCAGTGTAGGGCGTGCCGTTGTTCAGCGCTGCATCCAGGTGGCGGGCGGCCTTGCCGGCCAGCTCGTGTTGCGGGTATTGGGCCAGCAGTTGGCGCAGGTAGTCGATGGCCTTGGCGCGATCAGGCTTGGGGTTGTCGGCGGCCATGTGCATCAGGGCCATCTGGTACAGGGCCTTGGCCTTGATGTCGGCGGCGATGCCCGTGTCGGTCAGGGCCAGGCCATAGAGGGTTTCGGCCTCGGCGATGCGGTTTTTGAGGATGGCGCGGCGCGACAGCAGGGTCAGGTCCGGGTCCAGGCTGGGCTTGTTGAGGTCGAGGTTGGCATTGGGCTGCCAGTGCTTGAGCAGCTCGCGGGCGCTCTGCTGCACCGGCTCCTGGGTGCGCTGACGGATCACCTGGATGCGTGCTGCGGCGCGCTCGGCGGCGAGGCTGGCGGGGAACTCATTGTGTACCCGGTAGAAATAGTTGAGCGCCTTGTTGTCGTCGCGATCATCGTTATAGCGGCACATGTAGATCAGGCCGATCTGGTACAGGGCGATGGCACGTACCTGGTCGCCGAGCTTCTTGTCCTGGTAGCCGCTGAGGTACAGGGTTTCGGCTTGGGCGCTCTTGTTGTCGCGGATGGCCTGGGCGCTGTAGGTCAGCAGATCGCCGTCTTCTTCGATGGCGGCGGTCATGCGGTTGGTCTTCAGGGTCTTGTATTCGACCACTTCCTGGGTGCCGATCTGGGCGATAAACAGCGGGGTGGTGGGCGAGCAGCCCGCCAGCAGGCTCAGGCCCAACAGGCCAAGACACAGTGAACGCATGAGAACTCCAGAGCCAGACGACGATGCCCGCCAGTCTAGCAGCGCACCCGTGCCGGCAGGCGCCCCAGGCCCCACGACCCAACGGAGGTTATGCTCGGGGCGCAAGTGCGCGGTTGACGGGGCTGGAGATTTGCTGCGGGCGGTCGATACACTGCAGAGCCGAGGAGGACACCGTTATGCGCAGCCTGTTAGTTATAAGCCTGATGCTGGTACTGGGCGCCTGTACCCGTATGTCGGCAGATTTCCATCTGGACAATGCCTATCGCCAATACGCCGCCGGCGACTGTGCGGCCGTGGCCCTGGAGTTGTCCCAGGCGCAGCGGCAGATTCGCTCGCGGCCGTACCTGCAACCGGAAATTTCCCTGTTGCGCGGGCAATGCCTGGAGCGTGAGCACTTTTTTGTCGACGCCCAGCAGACCTACCAGTTTATCGTTTCGCATTACCCGCAGACCGAGTATGCCTACCGCGCCAAGGCGCGCCTGAGTACCCTTGAGCAGTTGGGGCAACTGCGTGATGCGGAACCGGCCAAGGTGTCGCGGGCGCTGTAAAACCACAGGCCGTTGGTCGTACTGGCGACGTGGCGCCATTGCCAGGGATAAGATTGAAAGCAGTCATGGAGAGCGACAGCATGCGGCAATTGTGGTTATGCACCCTGTTATTACCGAGCCTGGCGCTGGCCGAGGTGTACCGCTGGACCGACGCCAATGGCCGCGTGCATTTTGGCGAAACGCCGCAGGCGGGGGCGGTGCAGGTTGAGGTCAAGCCCCAGGTGATCCAGCGCGATGC
>DAITLT010000303.1:0-4162 GCA_036835505.1 Pseudomonas sp. | reverse complement strand
CAATATCACCGTCGGCGGCACCGGCAAGACGCCGCTGATTCTCTATTTGATCGAACATTGCCGCGCCCGTGGTGTGCGCGTGGGTGTGGTCAGTCGTGGTTATGGCGCCCGGCCGCCGAGCCTACCGTGGCGCGTCACGGCCGAGCAGAGTGCCGACGAGGCGGGCGACGAGCCCTTGCTGTTAGTGCAGCGCAGCGGCGTCGTGCTGATGATCGACCCCGATCGGGCGCGCGCGGTGCAGGCCTTGCTCAGTGCCGAGCCGCTGGACCTGATCTTGTGTGACGACGGCCTGCAGCATTACCGCCTGGCTCGCGATCTGGAGTTGGTGTTGATCGATGCTGCGCGTGGCCTGGGCAATCGCCGCTGCCTGCCCGCCGGCCCGTTGCGCGAGCCGCAGGCGCGCTTGCAGACGGTGGATGCGGTGCTGTGCAACGGCGCCAGTGCCGACAGCGCAGCGGGTTTCGGCGTGACCCTGCAACCCACGGCACTGGTTAATCTCGCCAGTGGCGAGCGTCAGGCGCTGAGCTATTTCGCGCCGGGGCAGGCCGTGCATGCGGTGGCCGGGATTGGCAACCCGCAACGTTTCTTCCGCACCCTCGAGGCGTTAAACTGGCGCCCGTTGCCCCATGCGTTTGCCGATCATGCCAGCTACAGCGCGGCCGCCCTGGACTTCAGCCCGGCATTGCCACTGCTGATGACCGAGAAAGATGCGGTCAAGTGCCGTGCCTTTGCTCAGCCCGACTGGTGGTATCTGGCGGTCGATGCACGACCGTCGCCGGCCTTTAGCCTCTGGCTGGATCGCCAGTTGGATGGGTTGTTGCCAGCCGGTCGCTGATATTGCTCCCTCCCGTATTTCATATTGCCTTCAAGGACCCCGTCATGGACCCGAAACTGCTTGATATTCTTGCCTGCCCATTGTGCAAAGGCCCGCTGAAACTGACCAGCGACAAGGCCGAGCTGGTGTGCAAGGCCGACGCCCTGGCCTTTCCGGTGCGCGACGGCATCCCGGTGATGCTGGAGAGCGAGGCGCGCACCCTGAGCACCGACGAGCGCCTGGATAAATAACATGCACACTGCCTTCACCGTGGTGATTCCCGCCCGTTATGCCTCCAGCCGCCTGCCTGGCAAGCCGCTGCAGGAGATTGCCGGCAAGCCGATGGTTCAGCATGTCTGGGAACAGGCGTGCAAAAGCAGCGCCGCGCGGGTGGTGATTGCCACCGATGATGTGCGCATTGTTGAAGCCTGTCGCCGCTTCGGTGGCGAAGTGCTGATGACTCGCCCGGAACACAACTCCGGCACCGATCGCCTGGCCGAAGTGGCGACGCAACTGGGCCTGGCGGCGGATGCCATCGTGGTCAACGTGCAGGGCGACGAACCGTTGATCCCGCCGGCGATCATCGATCAGGTGGCGGCCAATCTGGCCGCCCACCGCGACGCCGGGATCGCCACCTTGGCTGAACCTATTGCAGATGTGGCGGCGCTGTTCAATCCCAACGTGGTCAAGGTCTCGTGCAACCACAAGGGCCTGGCCCTGACCTTTAGCCGGGCGCCGTTGCCCTGGGCGCGGGATGCCTTTGCCGCCAGTCGCGATACCTTGCCGGCCGGTGTGGCGTACCGCCGGCATATCGGCATTTATGCCTACCGCGCGGGGTTTCTGCACGACTTCGTCGCCTGGGGCCCATGTCAGCTGGAAGATACCGAGTGCCTTGAGCAGCTACGTGCGCTCTGGCATGGCGTGGCCATCCATGTGGCCGATGCCCTGCAGTCGCCGCCCGCGGGCGTCGATACCCTGGAAGACCTGCAGCGCGTCCGCCGCCTGTTGGAGGCCTGATGCGGATTTTGTTTGTCTGCCTGGGCAATATCTGCCGCTCGCCGACCGCCGAGGCGGTCTTTCGCCAGCAGTTGCGTGCGGCCGGGCTCGACACCCAGGTTGTTGTGGACTCCGCCGGTACCAGCGATTGGCATGTGGGCAAGCCGGCGGACACCCGCACGCGCCTGGCGGCCCAGCGCCGTGGCTATGACCTGACGGCGCTGCGGGGTCGGCAGGTGCAGGTCGAGGATTTTTCCCGCTTTGATCTGATCCTGGCGATGGACGCCAGCAATCTGGCGCAACTGCAAGCGCTGCAGCCGGCTGACAGTCATGCGCAGTTGGATCTGTACCTGCGCCGTTATCAACTGGCCCTGGATGAAATGCCCGATCCATACCATGGCGGCGAAGAGGGTTTCGAGCAGGTTGTGGACCTGGCCGAACAGGCCGCGGCCTGCTTGCTGGCCGAAGTGCGGGAGCGCCTGTGAGTCTGAATCTAGAGGCTGAGGTTTCCCTGCAGCCGTTCAATACCTTCGGCGTGACGACGCGTGCGCGCTACCTGGCGCACGCCCATGACGATGCCGAGGTGGGCGAGGCGCTGCAGGCGGCCAAACGCCTGCAATTGCCGCTGCTGGTGATTGGCGGTGGCAGCAATTTGCTGCTGACGGGTGATGTCGAGGCCTTGGTGCTGCGCATGGCCAGTCGTGGCCTGCGAATTGTCTCGAGCCAGGCTGATGCGGTGTTGGTGGAAGCCGAAGCCGGGGAGCCCTGGCATCCCTTTGTGCAATGGACCCTGGAGCAAGGCCTGCAGGGGCTGGAGAATCTCAGCCTGATTCCCGGCACAGTGGGTGCGGCACCGATGCAGAACGTCGGCGCTTACGGGGTGGAAATCAAGGATGTGTTTGCCGGGCTGACCGCCCTGGATCGGCACAGCGGCGAGTTGCGCGAGTTCAGCCTGGACGAGTGCCAGTTTGCCTACCGCGACAGTCGCTTCAAGCGTGAAGCCGGACGCTGGCTGATTTTGCGCGTGCGTTTTGCCTTGGCCCGCACGGGTGCCCTGCACCTGGATTACGGCCCGCTGCGCCAGCGCCTGGCCGAGCAGGGCATTAGCCAGCCGACGGCCAGTGATGTCAGTCGGGCCATTTGCACTATCCGCCGCGAAAAGCTGCCCGATCCGGCGGTGCTCGGCAATGCCGGGAGTTTTTTCAAGAATCCCCTGGTGTCTGCCGATCTGGCGGCGCAGTTGCGTGTGCAGCATGCTGATCTGGTGGCGTATCCGCAGGCCGATGGCCAGGTCAAGCTGGCTGCCGGTTGGTTAATCGAGCACGCTGGCTGGAAGGGTTTTCGCGATGGTGATGCCGGCGTTCACCAGCAACAGGCGCTGGTGCTGGTCAATTACGGCACGGCGACTGGCGCTCAATTGCTGGCGCTGGCCCGGCGTATCCAGGCCGACATCCAGGCCCGCTTTGCCGTTGCGCTGGAGATCGAGCCCAATATCCTGTGATGCACGCTGTAGGTGCTATTCGATCCTGACGGGCGCATGACTTTCCCTGGTGGGTGACAGGCGGCACTGCTGAGTTCAGCGCCGCCTGCGTTTGCGCCGGATGCTTAACAGACCATTGAAAAGCGTAGGTGTTTTTTCAATGGCTCTGTACCTGTTGCGTGCTGCAAGGTATTCGCTCTGGCGTCGATAGTTGCGTTTGACACCGCAGTGAGTTGTCGGGGTTATAAGCTTCGCGATCAAGATCGCTCCCAGGGATTTTCAGACACCTCGGTCTCCCGGTCCCGTCAGGAGGCCGAGTGGAGGTGCTGTGTAGAGGGGCATTTGGCAGGGATGCCAAATGAGTCACGATGGGCCAGGGATGGCCCACCGTGACGACCCTCGGAGCAGTGCTGGAGCGAGGGGAGTTTCGCGCAGCGAAACCCGGATGCCGGGTGCGCTTTCTCTTTGGTTACTTTCTCTTTCGCGCAAGCAAAGAGAAAGTGACTCGGCGTAAAGCCGAAACCGGTAGCGGCCAAGTGCGCAACACATAATTGGCACACAGCTTTTTTCAACGACCTGTTAGATGCCGAACTTGTCGCGCAGTGCGTAATACCAGGCACCGATGGCGGTGAAGGGTACGCGCAGCAGTTGGCCGCCTGGGAACGGGTAGTGCGGCAGGCCGGCGAACGCATCGAAGCGCTCGGCCTGGCCGCGCAGGGCCTCGCCCAGCACCTTGCCGGCCAGGTGGGTGTAGGTCACGCCGTGGCCGCTGCAACCTTGTGAGTAGTAGATGTTGTCGCCGATGCGGCCTACTTGCGGCAGGCGCGACAGGGTCAGCAGGAAGTTGCCGGTCCAGGCGTAGTCGATCTTCA
>DAITLT010000302.1:3070-4184 GCA_036835505.1 Pseudomonas sp. | reverse complement strand
TGATCCTGGTCGGCGTCTCGCGCTGCGGCAAAACCCCGACTTGCCTGTATATGGCCATGCAATATGGCATTCGCGCCGCCAACTACCCACTGACCGAAGAGGACATGGAGCGCCTGCAATTGCCGGCCGCCCTCAAGCCGCACAAGGACAAGCTGTTTGGCCTGAGCATCGACCCCGACCGCCTCACCGCCATCCGTAACGAGCGCAAACCCAACAGCCGCTACGCCAGTTACGCCCAGTGTGAATTCGAAGTGCGCCAAGTGGAGAACCTGCTGCGCCGCGAGAACATCCCGCATATCAACTCCACCCATTTCTCGGTCGAGGAAATCTCCGCCAAGATCCTGGTGGAAAAAGGCGTGGAACGGCGCCTCAAGTAATTCGCCCCGCCCGTTTAACGCCGAGGTGGCCCGTTGCCGGGGCGTGCAACGGCCTGATAGGCCTCGGCCAATTGCGCCGCCGGCACCCCGCGCCAATAGGCCCAGCGCAACTGCCACATGAGGAAAATTGTCCGCCATACGCCGCGCTGCTCCCAGCGCCGCCCCGAGGTGCTCAGGCGCGTGGCGATGCACGCCGGCCGGCTCAGCTGACGCAAGCGCACACACAACTCAATATCCTCCATCAGCGGCTGATCGGTATAACCGCCAAGGGCCTCGAAGCGGCTGCGCAGGACGAAAATGCCCTGGTCGCCAGTGGCGATCGAGGTCAGCCGCGAGCGCCAGTTGATCAGCCGCGCCACCACCTTGAGCAGCCAGG
The DNA here is from genome assembly GCA_036835505.1 of Pseudomonas sp. GTDB lineage: Bacteria > Pseudomonadota > Gammaproteobacteria > Pseudomonadales > Pseudomonadaceae > Aquipseudomonas. The sequence continues at coordinate 3,431 of DAITLT010000302.1, read as the reverse complement.
GCCGGCCATCGATGCGCAGATCGAAGCGTCCCCAACAATGGCGTCCATCTGCCAACGCGATCTCGATCAACTGATCGGCCGCCGCCGGCAGGCGCGTGTCGGCGTGTACAAACCACAGCACAGTGCCCGTGGCCTGGGCGGCACCGGCGTTCATTTGCCGGGCGCGGCCACGGGGCGCGTCCAGCCACAGCACGCCGGCCGGCAACAACGCCCGACTGCCGTCCGTGCTGCCACCATCGGCCACGATGATTTGTGCGCCACGGGCCTGCAACGGCGCCAGCTCGGCCAGCAGCGCCGGCAGGTTGGCCGCCTCGTTAAGGGCCGGAATGATGATGCTCAGGCTCATGGCGTGCGGTTCAGG
>DAITLT010000302.1:0-2970 GCA_036835505.1 Pseudomonas sp. | reverse complement strand
TAGCCCTGCTCGCCGCGAATCAACTCATGCTCCAGCTCGTCCAAACTGCGGGTCTTGCCCAGCAGCTGCAGCGCCGGTTGCTTCCAGGGCGAACGCAACAGGCTGCCCAGGTCCTTAATCGACTGCAGATTGGGGTAAGCGCCGAGCACCAACTCGACGGTGGCCGCGTTGTAGGCATTGATCAGCATGGCCAGCTGCTCGTCCTCACTCCAGCGCGCAAACGCCGCCGGGCGTACCGCCGCCACCTGGTCCAGGTAGGCGCGCAGCTGCTCACGCTCGGCGGCCATGCCGACGTAATCCACCTGACTGGCATGGCCACCCTCCAGCACGTACACATGGCGGCTGAGGAGATCATTCCACAGACGGTTGTCCAACCCGGCCGCAGCCACCGGGCCGACCAGGGCCAGACCGAGCAGCAGGCTCAACAGGCAACGATAAAGACGCATAGGTGGTTCTCGACAAGTCAGGGAAACATCAGGGCACGACCATTCAAACCCCGTGCATGGCGGCAAAAGCTTGCTGCAAGTCGGCGAGCAAATCAGCCGGATCTTCCAGGCCGATGTGCAAACGGGCCAGCACCTTGCCCTGCCAGCGCGCCGCCGTCACGCTGCGACTGCTGCCGGGGTGACAGGGAATCATCAGGCTTTCGTAACCGCCCCAGCTGTAACCGATGCCAAACAGCCGCGTGCTGTCGATCAGCCGATTGACCTGGGCACGGCTGATGCCTTCGGCGAATACCACGCCGAGCAGGCCGCAGGCGTACTCGGGCTTGAAGTCGCGCTGCCACAGCTCATGCCCGGCGGCACCGGCCAGCGGCGGATACAACAGCTCAGCCACCTCCGGGCGCTGGGCCAGCCAGGCCAGCACCTGGCCGGTGTTCTCGCGGTGCACGGCCAGGCGCGCCGCCAACGTACGCAGGCCGCGCAGGGCCAGGTAGGCATCGTCACCGCCCACCGACAGGCCAAGGGCCGCATAGGTCTGACGCAAGCGCGGCTGCACGGCCGCCGTACACAGAATCGCCCCAAGCAGCACATCGGCATGGCCGACGATGTACTTGGTCGCCGCGTGCAGCGACACATCGATACCCAAGGCAAAAGCATCCCAACCCAGCGGCGTGGCCCAGGTGCTATCGGCCACCAGCAACGCGCCCTGGGCGTGGGCCGCGGCCGCCATCGCCGGCACGTCATGCATCTCAAAGGTCAGCGAGCCCGCCGCCTCGACGAACACCACGCGGGTGTTGGCCTGCAGCAGCGCGCTGATCCCGGCGCCAATCAGCGGGTCGTAATAACTGGTGTGGATGCCCAGGCGCATCAGCAGGCCATCGCACAAGGCCCGCGTCGGCTCGTAGCAGGCATCGCTCATCAGCAGGTGATCGCCCGGTTGCAGCAAGGCCAGCAGCGTGGTGCTGATCGCAGACAAACCCGACGGCGTCAACAGGCAATCGGCAGCGCCTTCCAGTGCGCAGAGCGCCTGTTCCAGGGCCATGCTGGTTTCGCTGCCATGCCGCCCGTAGGTGCGCCGCGTACCCGCCGCAGCCTTGAGCTCGGCAGTGTTGGCAAACAGCAGGGTCGAGGCGCGCACCACCGGCGGATTGACCGGGCCGTAGCACGACTTGTCCGCCCGCCCGCTGTGGGCCAGGCGTGTGGCGGGACGGTCGCTGGGAAGATCGGTCATGGCAAGGCCTGCAGCGGGGGTGAATAAATAGGCAGCGGTCACGCTAATGGAAATCTGCGCTCTTGAATAGAACAGGCGCCCCGCGCCAGGGTTTGTTAGGGTCGCCGACCAATGTCAGCCCATTTTGTAACGTCAGGCACGCACGCCTCTCCAATAGGCACGTTGTCGGAGATTTGTCCTTATGCACCCTACGCTGCCCCTGCTCAACGCCTTGAATTTTCCCAGCCTGCGCCGCGGGCCAGTCGAGGCCTTGCAGGTCAACCTGACCTACCGCTGCAACCAGCGCTGCCTGCATTGCCATGTGAATGCCGGGCCGACGCGCACCGAGAGCATGACCGATGCCAGCCTGGCGCTGCTGCTGCAGGTGCTGGATGCCCATCCGGTGCAGACCCTGGACCTCACCGGCGGCGCGCCGGAGCTGCACCCGCGTTTTCGCGAGTTGGTCAGCCACGCACGCCGCGCCGACATCCGCGTCATCGACCGCTGCAACCTGAGCATCCTCAGCGAGCCGGGCCAGGACGATCTGGCCGCGTTCCTGGCCGCAGAGGGTGTTGAGATCAGCGCTTCGCTGCCCTGCTACTCGCGCGAGCGGGTCGACCAGCAACGCGGCGACGGCGTGTTCGAGGCCAGCATCGCCGGCCTGCGCCAACTCAATGCGCTGGGCTATGGCATCGAGGGCTCGGGATTGCTGCTTAACCTGGTCTACAACCCCCTGGGGCCAAGCCTGCCGCCGCCGCAACAGGCGCTGGAGCAGGACTACAAGGCGCATTTGCAGGAAGATTTCGACATCCACTTCAACCAGTTGCTGACCATCACCAACCAACCGATTGCGCGCTTTGGCAGCACCCTGATCAGCAAGGGCCAGTTCCACGGCTATATGCAGTTACTGCGCGACAACTATCGCGCCGACAACCTCAAGACCGTGATGTGCCGCAGCCTGGTCAGCGTCGACTGGCAGGGTTACCTGTATGACTGCGACTTCAACCAGATGCTCGAACTGCCCCTGCAATTGCCTGCCGACGCGGTGTTGGCCCGTGAGCGAGCGCACCTGAGTGACCTGCTCAACAACCGTTTCGACGGTAATCCGATTGTCACCCGCGACCATTGCTATGCCTGCACCGCCGGACAAGGCTCCAGTTGCTCCGGGGCACTGGCATGAGGCTACCCGCGCCAGTGAAAGACCCTGTTTAAACGGCTCATCCCTCCCCCCAACAACCCTGAGGCCCGTCATGCTCGAATCGGTACAGAACTACTACGGCAAGGTCCTGCAACACAGCAACGACCTGAAAACCAGCG
>DAITLT010000301.1:0-4199 GCA_036835505.1 Pseudomonas sp. | reverse complement strand
GGAGCGTGATGATCAGCGACGGTGAACTGTTCGTCACCGACGAGCGCGGCCAGCACGAAGTGCCGGTGGAATGGCTGATCGGCGAGCGTTAATTCCGGCGCCAGGTGTAGCCCGGATGCAATCCGGGGGTGCGCCGCCGTGATGTTCCCGGATTACATCCGGGCTACGGGTCGTCTGACCCTGAACACTGAGATACCCGCCCCATGCGCATCGACCCCCGTCCGTTACCCGCCAACCTGCCTGACCTGGGCGATCTGCCGCCGCTGTTGACCCGGCTGTATGCGGCCCGTGGCGTGCGCTCGGCGCTGGAGCTGGACAAGGGCCTGGCGCGCTTGATTCCGTATCAACGGCTGAAGGGCATCGCTGCCGCCGTGAGCCTGCTGGTGACGGCCTTGCAGCAGCGCCAGCGGATTTTGATCGTCGGCGACTTCGATGCCGACGGCGCCACTGCTAGTTCGGTCGGCGTGCTGGGGTTGCGCATGCTTGGCTCCGCCCATGTTGATTATCTGGTGCCCAACCGCTTTGAGTACGGCTACGGCCTGACCCCGGAGATCGTCGCCGTGGCCTTGCAGCGCGAACCGCACTTGTTGCTGACCGTGGATAACGGCATCTCCAGCGTCGAGGGCGTGGCCGCGGCCAAGGCGGCCGGGCTGACGGTGCTGGTGACCGATCACCACTTGCCGGGCCCTGAATTGCCGGCCGCCGACGCCATCGTCAATCCCAACCAGCCCGGTTGTGAGTTCCCGAGCAAGGCGCTGGCTGGGGTCGGGGTGATGTTCTATGTGCTGCTGGCGCTGCGGGCGCGCTTGCGCGAGCTGCACTGGTTCGCCGAGCGCGGCCTGAATGAGCCCAATCTGGCTGAGCTGCTCGATTTGGTCGCGCTGGGCAGCGTGGCCGACGTGGTGCCGCTGGACGCCAACAACCGCATCCTGGTGCATCAAGGCCTGGCACGCATTCGTGCCGGCCGGGCGCGGCCGGGGCTGCGTGCGGTGCTGGAAGTGGCGGGGCGCGATCATCAGCGGATCAACTCCACCGACCTTGGTTTTATCCTCGGTCCGCGTTTGAACGCGGCCGGGCGCCTGGACGACATGAGCTTAGGGATTGAGTGCCTGCTGTGTGAAGACGAGGCCCTGGCTCGCGACATGGCCCAGCAACTGGATGAGTTGAACAAAGACCGCAAATCCATTGAGCAGGGCATGCAGCGCGAGGCCCTGGCCCAGCTCAAGGATTTGCCCCTGGCTGACATGCCGTTCGGCCTGTGCCTGTTCGAGCCGGACTGGCACCAGGGCGTGATTGGCATCCTCGCTTCGCGCCTGAAGGAGCGTTATCACCGCCCGGCGATTGCCTTCGCCGATGCCGGTGACGGCCTGCTCAAGGGCTCGGCGCGTTCGGTGCCGGGCCTGCATATTCGCGATGCGCTGGACGCCGTGGCGGCCAAGCATCCGGGGCTGATCAGCAAGTTCGGCGGGCATGCCATGGCCGCCGGCCTGTCACTGCCCGAGGAAAACTACGGCGCCTTTGCTGCGGCCTTTGACGCCGAGGTGCGCCGTCAGTTGCACGCCGATGACCTGACCGGCCGTTTGCTCTCCGACGGTCAGCTCAGCGTCGGCGAGTTCAATCTGGAGCTGGCCAAGGCCCTGCGCCATGCCGGGCCCTGGGGTCAGCATTTCCCCGAGCCGCTGTTCCATGGCGTGTTCCAGATCGTCCAGCAGCGCCTGGTCGGCGAGAAACACCTCAAGCTGGTACTGAAGACCGAGTGCGGCGGCCAGACCCTGGACGGCATCGCCTTCAATATCGATCGCGAGCTGTGGCCCAACCCCACCGTGGGCTGGGTGGAGGTGGCCTACAAGCTGGATGTCAACGAGTTTCGCGGCAACCAGAGCGTGCAGTTGCTGATTGCCCACCTGGCGCCGCGCTAGCGCAGCATCAGCATCGCGGCCTTCTGCAGAAACATGGCGCTGTCGGCTTTCGACATCAGCTCGTCCAGCTCTTCGCCGTCCCGCGGGTAGAGGGCAATGCCCAGGCTGGCGCTGACCTGCAACTGGCAATCACGCCAGCGCAGCGGCACGGCGATGGCGCGGCAGATTTGGCTGGTCAGGTGCTGGATGTCGACGTCGCTGTGTACCCCGTCGAGGAGGATTACAAATTCGTCGCCACCCATCCGTGCAGCCATGTCGGCCTTGCGGATGTGGGCGCTGATGGCTTGCGCGGCGTGGATCAGGATGGCATCGCCGGCCTGGTGGCCATACGCATCGTTGATCTGCTTGAACTGATTGAGGTCGATATAGCACAGCGCCAGGCATTCGCCGCTGCGCTTGGCGCTCAGCAGCTTCTGTCTGGCGTAGGGGATAAAGCTGTTGCGATTGGGCAGCCCGGTCAGGCTGTCGTTGAAGGCCAGGTTGCGTACTTCCTCCTCGGCCAGTTGCCGGCGTTGGATCTCGCGGCGCAGGCGGCGTTGGCTGGCCAGCAGGAGCAGGGCGATCAGCAAGACCAGGCCGGCGCCGAGGCTGATCAGGGCGATGATCTTTTGCAGGCGCTCGACCTGGGTGCGCGGGTTGGGGTCGTAGATAAAGCCGTTCAAGGCCTGGGTGTCGGCGACCATGCCCAACTCGTGAAAGGCTTCGGCCATGCGTTGCCAGCGGCCGGGGTTCATATGGCCGATCTCGATCAGGTCGGGGAGGATCAGGGCGCGCATCGCCTCGGCCTCGAACTGCAGGTGGGCGCGGGACTTCTTGCTGCGGTACTGCTCAAGCAGCAGGTCGATGATTGCTTCCGGGTTGTCCATCGCGTAGCGCCAGCCGCGCAGGGTGGCGCGGCGGAAGGCCTCGACCCGCTCGGGATGCTCGCGCAGTTCGGCTTCGCTGGTGAACAGGATGTCGCTGTAGAAGTCGATGCCGTAGGTGTTGGGCGAGATGACCCGGTAATCAATGCCGCGCTGCTTTAAATAGAAGGGCTCGTTGGTCAGGTAGGAGTTGAACGCGGCCACCTTGCCCGAGACCAGGTCCTCGATGTCGTAGCTGCTCGGCTGTAGCTTGATCAACGCCGGGTCGATGCCCTCGCGGCGAAACATGGCCTGGAAGTCGGCATCGGTTTGCGCGTTCATCAGCATCACGTTTTTGCCGATCAGGTCGTGGGCGGTCTCGATGCCGGCATCGGCGCGGGCCAGCAGCACCGACGGCGAGTGCTGAAAGATCACCGCCAGGGCCACCAGCGGCTGGCCCTGCAAGCGCTTGAACAGCAGCTCGCTGTTGGACTCGGCGTACTGGGCGCGGCCGGCCAGCACCTCATCCACCGGGGTCTTGCCTGGCGCACCTTCGTGCAGGCGCACATCGAGACCTTCTTCGCGGTAATAACCCTGGGCAACGGCGGCGTAGTAGCCGGCAAACTGGAACTGGTGCTTCCAGCGCAGTTGGAAGTCGATGACCTCAAGCGGGCGTTGCACCGCAACCGTCAGACCGGGCAACAGCAGGGCAAGCAGGCACAGCCCGCGAATGAGGGCTGTTCCTGCTGAGTGTCGCGTGGTGTGGCGCGTGCAGAAACCGGTCATGGGCATCATCCGTGAAGGTCAGGCGTCGCCAGTGTGGCGGCTACCATACATAAACCTTGTCTCGATCATGCCTGCCGTCCTGCTTGGGTGCAATTGCCCGCAGGGCGCCTGCCGACGGAGTGACTCGTTACGGCTGCTGGCGCCAAATAGGGGGGTTACCAGCCCAACTGTTTGTTGAAACCGAGGGCATCGTAGTAGTCGCCCTGGTAGGCGATCTTGCCGTCCTTGATGCGCACGAAGCTGACCCCGGAGAAGGTCACCGGCTTGTTGGTGGCTGGGGTTTCCGGGCCCCAGGCGCCAGTGTTGGTGCCGCTGAACACCCATTCGAAGGCGATGCCGTCTTTGCTGACGATCGGTTCGCCGATCATCTTCCAGCTTAGGTCCGGCACAGCGGTGACGAACACCTTGATCACGTTGTCGCGGGCGGCTTCGCGGCCTTTTTGCGGAGTGCCGACGGTGATGTCGAGGTATTCAGCATCGGCGGCCAGGAAGGTGCCGGCCTTCTCGACGTCATGGGCGTTCCAGGCGGCCATATAGCCGTCGACGATGGCCTTGGCGTCATCAGCGGCCTGGGCCAAACCGGCGGCGGCAAACAGCACGAAGAAGCTGACGCTACGGAGTGCATTGTTCATTGTTGTTGCTCCTGACGTGG
>DAITLT010000300.1:0-4203 GCA_036835505.1 Pseudomonas sp. | reverse complement strand
AGATTGTCACGTTGCTGGTCACGGCCGTCAACGATGCTCCAGTCAATGGCGTACCCGGCGCCCAGGCGGTCGATCAGGACGCCGCGCTGATCTTCAGCAACGGCAACGGCAACCTGATTTCCCTCAGCGATGTCGACGCGGGAGGCGGCACGGTGCGAGTGACGCTGACCGGCAGCAACGGCCTGATCACGCTGCCCGACACCACCGGCTTGAGCTTTATCGTTGGCAGCGGCGCCAACGACGGCACCATGACCTTCGAAGGCAGCATTGCCGACATCAACGCGGCGCTGAATGGGCTGATCTTCTCTCCCACCCCGGGCTACAACGGCGCGGCCAGTTTGCAGGTCGTTACTAGCGACCTTGGGCTGAGCGGTAGCGGCGGCACCCAGACCGATAGCGACACCATCGCCATCACGGTCAACAGCATCAATCCGGTAATCACCGCGGTCAACGTGACCAATCCGGACGGCGGCTACAAGATCGGCGACAGTATTACCGTCACGATTGCCCTCGACCAAGCGGTGATCGTGGATACCGCCGGCGGCTCGCCCACGTTGCTGCTGGAAACCGGCAGCACCGACCGATTGGCCACCTACGTGTCCGGCTCCGGCAGCGATACCCTGACCTTCAGCTACACCGTGCAGGCAGGCGACCTCAGCGCCGATCTCGATTACCAGTCCACCGGCGCCCTGGCTCTGAACGGCGCGACCATTCGCAGCGCCGGCAGCGACGATGCCATCCTCACCCTGCCAGTCCTCGGCGGCGCAGATTCCATCGCCGGCCAGCACGACCTGGTCATCGACGGCGTGGCGCCGAGCGTGAGCTCAGTGTCGGTACCGGCCAACGGCACCTATGTCGCCGGGCAGAACCTCGATTTCACCGTCAACTTCAACGATGCGGTGGCGGTCGACAGCTCGGGTGGCACGCCACGCATCGCCGTCACCCTGGATACCGGTGGCACCGTCTTCGCCGACTACCTGTCCGGTTCCGGCAGCAGCGCCCTGGTCTTCCGTCTGACGGTTGCCAGCGGCCAACTCGACAGCAATGGCATCAGCGTCGGTGGCAGCATCGACAGTAACGGCGGCACCCTGCGCGATGCGGTGGGTAACGACGCCAACAGCACCCTGAACGGCGTCGGCGCCACCAGCGGCGTGCGGGTGGATGCCGTCGACCCAGTTGTGGCCTCGGTCAGCGTGCCGGCAAGCGCCGCCTATAACGCCGGCGATGTGCTGAGCTTTACCGTCAATGCCAGCGAGGCGGTGATCGTCGACACTGCCGGCGGCACGCCGCGCCTGGCCTTGGATATCGGCGGCGTAACCCGTTATGCCAACTATGTTTCCGGCTCCGGCAGCACCGCACTGGTGTTCCAGTACAGCGTGCAGGCCGGCGACACCGACATCGACGGCATCACACTGGGTGGCAGCCTGGATCTGAATGGCGCCAGCGCCCGTGATGGTATGGGCAATAACCTGGTGCTGACACTGAATGGCGCCGACAGCAGTGCCGGGGTGATCGTCGACACCACGGCCCCGCTCGCAGAAAATCTGGTACGCCTGGACCCGTCACCCACGTCAGCGAACACCGTACGCTTCACCCTCACCTTCAACGAAGCCGTTTCCGGGGTAGACGCCAATGACTTTTCGCTGACCAGCACCGGCAATGCGCTCGGCACTATCCAATCCGTGCAACAGATCGACGGCCGAACCTACCAGATCACCGTCGGCGATATTGCCGGCAATGGTTCACTGGGCATCAGCTTGAATGCCACTGGCAGCGGTATTGCCGATGCTGCCGGCAACGCGTTGACCACCAGCATTGTCGGGGAGGATTATCTGCTCGCCAGCACGACTGGCGATCCAGAATTCCAGTCCTATCCACCCGTCACTTTCGTGCTGCCGCCGAGCCCACCGCTATCACCTGTGCCTCCGCCGCTGCCGCCACCCCTGACAGATTTGCCTTTACTGCCTACCCCGCTGTTTGAACAACCGACCCTGGGCAGCGGTATTCCTACACTAGGCAACATCTTCATCAATAACGGCGCACTGGCACCAAGCTTCCTCGCCCAGGTCTTCGCCAGCAGTGATCCGAGCGGGGGCGACGGATCTGGTGCCGGGTTCCTTGGCTTCGGCGGTGGTGATGGCGGCGTGTTCGGCGCCAGCACCCTGTCGAATATCTTCGGTGTCGACTCGCTACCCGAATCGACCCCGCTGGATATTTTCGATGACAGACAATGGGACGAGAATGCCGACCAAGCTCCGCGCGGAGTACTTGGCGCACCCACGCTAGGCCAGCAACTCCATGAAATGCGCGCTACCGAGCAGCGCCAGTTGCGTGAACTGGCCCTGGCACTTGGCCAGTTCGAGGGCGCTAAGCCACAAGCCTGAGCCACACGACTAATAAATCAAAAAAGATGGATTGTGCCGTGACTAGGGGGCGGCCCAAGGATGAATAGAAGCCAGAAATTGTTCGGCGTCAGCGTGTTGGCGCTGGCTATCAGTGGTTGCGCCGTGACCAGCCAGCCTATCGAGCGCAGCGTTAGTGAGCAGCGGGCGCAGAGCGACCTGCAAAACATGTTCAAGGACCAGGAGCCCCTTAGCGGCGCCCTGACGCTTCACCAGGCGATGGCGCGTGCGGTGAAGTACAACCTCGAGGCGCGCCTGAAAGTAATGGAAGAAGCCTTGGCCAAGCGTCAAGTCGACCTGGCCAGCTTCGACATGCTGCCGCGCATGGCGGCTTCGGCCGGTTATGCCGGGCGCAGTAACGTCAGCGCCTCCAGCAGCCAGAGTGTCGACACCGGCACCCAGTCGCTGGAACCCTCGACCTCCCAGGACCGCGACCGCGAGGTGGCAGATCTGACCATGGTCTGGAACGTGCTGGACTTCGGCGTCAGCTACGTCAGCGCCAAGCAGCAGGCCGACCAGCGCCTGATCGTGCAGGAACGACGCCGCAAGGTTATCCACACCATCACCCAGGACGTGCGCTCCGCTTACTGGCGCGCGGTGGCGGCAGATCGCCTGCTGGGCAAGATCGACAGCTTGATGGCACGGGTCGGCGAGGCGCGCAGCAATAGCCGCAACATGAGCGAACAGCGTATCGGCGACCCGATCCAGGCACTCAGCTACCAGCGCGCCCTGATCGAAGCGACCCGCCAATTGGAGCAGCAGCGCCGCGCGCTCTCGCTGGCCAAGACCGAGCTGGCTACCCTGATCAACCTGCCGCCTGGTACGCCGCTCTCACTGGCGACTTCCGATGGCTACGAGATACCGGAACTCAAGGTGGAACTCGCCACGCTGGAACAGCAAGCACTGGCCAATCGTCCGGAACTGCGAGAACAGGACTACCAGACCCGGATCAGCGCCGCAGAGACACGCAAGGCGATGTTGCGCCTGCTGCCGGGCCTGGAATTCTCGGCCGGCGGCCATTACGACAGTAACTCTTTTCTGGTCAACCAGAGCTGGGCCGACTATGGCGTGAAGGTCACCTGGAATCTGTTCAGCGTCATTTCCGCCCCGGCGGCTATCGAGGTGGCCAAGGCTGGCGAGGACGTGACGGTAGCACGGCGTCAGGCGATGTCCATGGCGGTCCTGGCGCAACTGTACGTGGCCAATGCCAATTTCAACGAAGCCCAGCGCCAGTTCCAGACCGGCCAGGAGCTCGCGGAGCTGGATACGCAGATCGTCGAGCAATTGCGTAACCGCCATCAGGCCCAGGGCATCGGTGAACTGGAGCTGATCCAGGGCGAGTTGAACGCCCTGCAAGCCGACCTGCGGCGCGATCTGGCTTACGCGGAAATGCGCAATGCCTACGGCCAGCTGTTTTCCAGCGTCGGCATGGACCCACTGCCCAGCCAACTACCGTCTGGCGAGTTGAGCGTGATTGCCCAGGCGCTGGCCGACAGCGAAACACGCTGGCAGCAGGGCAATCTTGCGCCAAGCGAATAGCCCGATGGGAGTGCCTGTTCGCTAGGAGTTGCCGCCGCTGCGACGAGGCGCTTGCCGCGTCCAGGTGTTCGCCGCAAGCGTCGTGGAATGGTCAGCCGTCCCGGCGATGTCGGGGCATTTCGAGTACGGCGCAACCCATCATTGCGCGACGCCCGGCGGGACAACGCGGCGCGTGGAGGCGGTCGCAGCGGGCGGTTTGTTCACCGCCCTCAATGCTGCAAATGCCCATACAACTTGGCGTACAAGCCGCCATCGGCGATCA
>DAITLT010000299.1:0-4222 GCA_036835505.1 Pseudomonas sp. | reverse complement strand
CGGCGGCGCCGGTCAAGGTGGTCAATCCGCGTGGCAAGGAAGGCTACTGGATCTCGGTTGCCGGCGATGCCGAAGACGGCGGGCCGGGCACCGATTTTCATGCGGTGCTGCAGGGCTATGTGTCGATCACCCCGCTGCAGCTGGATCGCACCTTTCCCGAGGCCTTCGCCGGGCTGGAAGGTTGGCTGGAGGGGCTGCTTTGATGCGTGCTCAGGAACAATTGCAGCGCCACGGCATTGGCATGACCTCGCAGCGCACCCGCGAGCGGCTGATTGAGCGGCTGTACGAGGAAGGCCTGTCCAATCCGCACGTGCTGGAAGTGATTCGCCGCACGCCGCGTCACCTGTTTGTCGATGAAGCCCTGGCCCATCGCGCCTATGAAGACACGGCCCTGCCGATTGGCCACAACCAGACCATTTCCCAGCCCTATATGGTCGGCCGGATGACCGAGCTGCTGCTGGCCGCAGGGCCGCTGGACAAGGTCCTGGAGATTGGCACCGGCTCGGGTTACCAGACCTCGGTGCTGGCCCAGTTGGTCGAGCGGGTGTTCTCGGTGGAGCGCATCCAGGCTTTGCAGGAGCGCGCCAAGGAGCGTCTGCAGGAGCTCAATCTGCGCAATGTGGTGTTTCGCTGGGGCGATGGCTGGGAAGGCTGGAATGCCCTGGGGCCGTACCACGGCATCATCGTCACCGCCGCCGCCGCCGAGGTGCCCCAGGCCCTGCTGGATCAGCTAGCGCCGGGTGGCCGTCTGGTGATCCCGGTGGGGGCGGGCGCCGAGCAGCAATTGTTGCTGATCGTGCGCGACGAGCAGGGCTTTACCCGCCACGTACTGGATGACGTGCGTTTCGTTCCCCTGCTCAATGGACCCCTGGCCTGATGCCTGTGAACAGCCCCCGGCCATTGATCCGCGCCGCTGTCGCTGGGCGCGGGCTGTTGCTCGCGCTTTGCACGGGCGCCTTGCTGGCCGGTTGCAGCAGCTCGCCGAAGGGCGGTGTGCAGGTGGTTGATCGCGACGCCAGGGGCTCGACGCAACAAGCCCGACGCCAGCCGGCCAGCAGCGGTCAATATGTGGTGCAGCGCGGCGACACTCTCTATTCGATCGCTTTTCGCTTCGGTTGGGACTGGAAAACCCTGGCCGCGCGCAATGGGATTCCCGCGCCCTATCTGATCCGCACTGGGCAGATCATCCGTTTTACTGCGGCGCCTGCGGTTGCCCAGGCCCGCGCGCCGGCCCCGCCTGCACGCCCGCCTGCCGTGGTTACAGCTCCGACGGCGGTCAAGCCGGCTCAGTCGGTGCAGAGTCCGGCGCCGGTAAAACCCGCCCCAGTGGTTACGCCGAGCAGCACCACGGCCCGCTCTGCGACAGGTTGGGGCTGGCCTTCGCAGGGCGCGGTGATCGGGCGTTTTTCATCAAACGGCAGTTTGAATAAAGGAATTGATATCGCCGGGGAATTGGGCCAGCCTGTTTTAGCTGCGTCTGATGGCTCCGTGGTGTACGCCGGAAGTGGTTTAAGGGGTTACGGCGAACTGGTAATCATCAAGCACAGCGATACCTACGTAAGTGCCTACGGTCATAACCGCAGGCTTCTGGTGCGGGAGGGGCAGCAGGTCAAAGTCGGACAGTCGATTGCCGAGATGGGTTCCACAGGAACCGATAGGGTGAAGCTCCATTTTGAGATTCGCCGCCAGGGTAAACCTGTTGATCCTCTGCAATACCTGCCCCGACGTTGAGTTGTCGCCACTCCGCTCCTGCGCGTAGGCGGATGAGCTTAGGTATTGCCAAGCCCATATTTCTTCAGCCGCCCGCTTGCCGGTGTCTGCTCGAAGGCAGGTGGTGCCAAAGCTTGTTGTCGAACTCAGCACAGGACAATAAGAATGGCACTCAAAAAAGAAGCGCCGGAGTTTGACGTAGACGATGATGTGCTCCTGCTGGAGACCGGCATCGTTTTCGATGATGAGCCTGACGAGGCGTCTGCTGCGCCGGTTGCCAAGGCCAAATCCAAAAGCGCCACCTCACTGAAGCAACACAAATACATCGATTACACCCGAGCATTAGATGCAACCCAGTTGTATCTCAATGAAATCGGCTTCTCGCCGCTGTTGACTCCACAGGAAGAAGTCCACTTCGCCCGTCTGGCGCAGAAGGGCGATCCTGCCGGACGTAAACGGATGATCGAGAGCAACCTGCGTCTGGTGGTGAAAATCGCCCGGCGCTACATCAATCGCGGGCTTTCCCTGCTGGATCTGATCGAAGAGGGCAACCTTGGCCTGATCCGGGCGGTGGAGAAGTTCGACCCAGAACGCGGCTTCCGCTTCTCGACCTATGCCACCTGGTGGATTCGCCAGACCATCGAACGGGCCATCATGAATCAGACGCGCACCATCCGGTTGCCGATTCATGTGGTCAAAGAGCTCAACGTCTACCTGCGTGCGGCCCGTGAACTGACCCAGAAGCTCGATCACGAACCCTCCGCCGAGGAGATCGCCAACCTGCTGGAAAAGCCGGTCGGTGAGGTCAAGCGCATGCTCGGCCTGAATGAGCGGGTGTCCTCGGTGGATGTATCGCTCGGCCCGGATTCGGACAAGACCCTGCTGGATACCTTGTCCGATGACCGCCCCAGCGATCCTTGCGACTTGCTACAGGACGATGACCTGTCGCAAAGCATCGATCAGTGGCTGACCGAGTTGACCGAGAAGCAGCGTGAAGTGGTTATTCGCCGTTTCGGCCTGCGTGGCCATGAAAGCAGCACCCTGGAAGAAGTCGGCCGGGAGATTGGCTTGACCCGCGAGCGGGTTCGGCAGATCCAGGTTGAGGCCCTCAAGCGTCTGCGCGAGATCATGGAGAAGAACGGCCTGTCCGGCGAGTCGCTGTTTCAGTAAACGCGGCGCCGAGCCTGCCCGAGGTCAACCCTGACAAAAATGCCCGCATCCCAGGATGCGGGCATTTTTGTTGGCGCGGGGCGGCTTGCTGAAGTCCGGCCGATAGCGACGATTCGCCGAGCCGTTTTGTAAGTCATTGCTTACAAAGTGCGTAGGTGATCGCCTTGCAAGGGCCTTGGTGGATGCCGTTTTTGTTTGGTAAGTATATGAAATATAACGATAATTAAATATCGTTTGGCGCGCGTTGCGGTTTGCGCAAAGGCTTGTGGGGCGCCGTTATGTGGCTAATATCTCACCTGTGCCGACGGACAGGTGCAGGCTGACAAGGCAGACAGCCAGGACATCGCGGGACGCGATTGATCAGGACGATAAGACGGGAAACACAGGGACTAAGGACAGAAAGTGGGCGGGTAATCCCCGCCCCTTTTTTTGTCTGCAAGAAAGTCAAAGCCCACGCCTGAGGGCAGGGCGCCGCATTTAAGGCGTTACAGGCGCAGCCAGGGCGCTGCGTAAGCGGGCAACCGCCCCGAATTTGATCCGCGCTACAAAAATGCCGCTCACTTGGTTAAGTGAGCGGCATTGGGTGCATCGCGAGCTTTGGGGTAGTTACCGCAGGGCGATCAACGCTCCAGGTGCTGCAGCTTGTCTTTTACGCCATCCCATTCTTCTGCGTCCGGCAGGGACTCTTTCTTCTCGGTGATGTTCGGCCAGACCTCGGCCAGATCACGGTTCAGCTCGATAAACTCTTGCTGGTCTTCCGGCACCTCGTCCTCGGAGAAGATCGCTTGCGCCGGGCATTCTGGTTCGCACAGGGCGCAGTCGATGCACTCGTCCGGGTGAATGACCAGGAAGTTCGGACCTTCGTAGAAGCAGTCCACCGGACAGACTTCCACACAGTCGGTGTATTTACACTTGATGCAGTTGTCGACGACGACGAAGGTCATTGCTAGGTTTCTCCTCAGGCGGCGGCCGTGCAGCCCAATCAGTGTTGGGCTCTTTGGCTCGGCAAGTTGATGGCCCGCGGCTCCAGGCTAATAGGCCGGGGCATCTTAAAAGTGCGCGGGATTCTAACAGCTTGCAGGCGCGAGCGTTAGACCCGCGTCTTCCAGTTGTATAGCAGCTCCAGGGCGCGACGTGGGCTCAGATCATCCGGGTTGATCTTGGCCAACTCCTCCAGGATCGGGTGTGGCAGCGTGGCGAACAGGTCATTTTGCAGCGGCGCGGCGGGTTTGCCGGGTTCGCTGCGGGGCATTTCATGGGGCAGGCTGGTGGTTTCCAGGCGCGCCAGATGCTCGCGCGCCCGCGCAATCACCGGCGTTGGTACGCCCGCCAGTTGCGCCAC
>DAITLT010000298.1:0-4242 GCA_036835505.1 Pseudomonas sp. | reverse complement strand
TGCTATTCCCGAGTATTTAAGTCAACTATAAGACCTATCAATTTACTCGGGATTAAGCCAGCGGGTGGGCCATGATAACAAAGCCATCCCGGCAGCGCATTACACCGAAGGTGTATCGCCGCGCTCTTTGACGTCGGCAAAATCCTTGCTGCACAAGGGCGGCAGATCTTTAGCGCAGTAGTCGCTACCCAGAGCCTTGAGCGCACCACACATGCCCTCCAGACGCCCATCCACGGCCTGCAAATGATCCAATAGCTGACCGATGGCATGGGCGATCGGGTCCGGCATGTCCTGGGTCACGCCGTAGGCATCAAAGCCGAGCTTCTCGGCGATCGCCTGGCGCTTGGCCTCCTGCTCATCGTCCAGCTTGACGATGATCCGCCCCGGAATCCCGACGGCGGTAGCCCCTGCCGGCACGGCCTTGGTCACCACCGCATTGGAGCCAATCTTCGCCCCGGCACCGACCGTGAACGGCCCCAACACCTTGGCACCGGCCCCCACCACCACGCCATCTTCCAGGGTGGGATGGCGCTTGCCTTTATTCCAGCTGGTGCCGCCCAGGGTTACGCCCTGATAAAGGGTGACGTCATTGCCGATCTCGGCAGTCTCGCCGATGACAATGCCCATGCCGTGATCGATAAAGAAACGCCGACCGATCTTCGCCCCCGGATGGATCTCGATGCCGGTCAGCCAGCGGCCGAAGTTCGACAACATGCGCGCCAGCCACTTCCAACCCGCCGCCCACAGGCAATGGGCCAGGCGATGCAGCCAGACAGCATGCAGCCCCGGATAGCAGGTCAACACCTCGAAGGTGTTGCGCGCCGCCGGATCGCGATGGAACACGCTCTGAACATCTTCTCGCATGCGCTCGAACATCAAACATCTCTCCGCTTATGGGCTTCGCCGCGAGCCGCCTTCTGGGTTTCCGTCAGGATGCCGCGCAGGATATTCATTTCCAGCTTGCTGATATTGCTGCGGCCATACAGGCGCCGCAGCCGCGACATCAAATGTCGCGGATTACTGGGGTCATGGAAGCCGATCTGCACCAAGGTGCTTTCCAGATGACCATAAAACAGCTCCAACTCATCCGCCGTAACCGGCAAGCTGGCTTGCTCGCCGTTGGTTTCCAGCTTGCTCATCTTGGTCGGCTGCCCCTGTTGCGCCAGCCAGGCCATGCGCACCTCATACGTCAGCACCTGCACGGCAGTGGCCAGATTGAGCGAACTGAATTCAGGGTCGGACGGAATGTGTACGTGAAACTGGCAACGTTGCAGCTCTTCATTGGTCAGGCCGGCGTACTCGCGACCAAACACCAGCGCCACCTCGCCACCCTGCGCGACCTGCTGCAGGCTGGTTGTCGCACATTCGCGCGGATCGAGCAGCGGCCAGGGGATATGCCGATCCCGCGCACTGGTACCCAGCACCAGGCTACAACCGACCAACGCCTCTTCGAGGCTTCCTACAATGTGGGCGCCATCGAGAATATCAACCGCACCGGAGGCACGCGCCACCGCCTCACTACTGGGAAAGTCCTGCGGATCAACCAGCACCAGGCGTGACAGACCCATGTTTTTCATGGCTCGCGCTGCGCCGCCGATGTTGCCGGGATGGCTGGTATTGACCAACACCACACGAATTTTTTCCAGCACAAGCAGGCCCACATAAACAGCAAAAGGGAGCAAATCTTACAGAGCCGCACCCGCTAACGCCATGCAAGCCATCAGAGGCTCTTTTTACCGGACGCTTTTCTGCTAGAATGTCCGGCTTTCTTTAACGACCCAGGTGAAACTTCCATGCAGCCCATGCTGAATATCGCACTGCGCGCGGCCCGCAGCGCCGGTGAACTGATTTTCCGCTCCATCGAGCGCCTGGACGTGATCTCGGCCGACGAGAAAGATGCCAAGGATTACGTAACCGAAGTGGATCGTGCCGCCGAGCAGAGCATCATCCAGGCCCTGCGCAAGGCGTACCCGACCCACGGCATCCTCGGCGAAGAAAGCGGCCTGACCCCAGGCAGCGGCGAAGGCGCCGACTACCTGTGGATCATCGACCCGCTGGACGGCACCACCAACTTCATCCGCGGCGTGCCGCACTTTGCCGTCAGCATCGCCTGCAAATACCGCGGCCGCCTGGAGCACGCGGTGATCATCGACCCGGTCCGCCAGGAAGAATTCACCGCCAGCCGTGGTCGCGGTGCCGCCCTCAACGGCCGGCGTATGCGCGTCAGCTCGCGCAAAGGCCTGGAAGGCGCGCTGCTCGGCACCGGCTTCCCGTTCCGTGATGGCCAGCTCGACAACCTCGACAACTACCTGGGCATGTTCCGCGACCTCACTGGCCAGACCGCCGGCATCCGCCGCGCCGGCGCCGCCAGTCTGGACCTGGCCTATGTGGCTGCCGGCCGTTTCGATGCGTTCTGGGAATTCGGCCTGTCCGAATGGGACATGGCAGCCGGCGCCCTGCTGATTCAGGAAGCCGGCGGCTTGGTGAGCGACTTCACCGGCGGTCACGAATTCCTCGAAAAAGGCCAGATCGTCGCCGGCAACACCAAGTGCTTCAAGGCCGTGCTCACTGCCATCCAGCCGCACCTGTCGAGCGCACTCAAGCGCTGATCCCGCACCGGGCCGGCCACCACGCCGGCCCTGTCACCGCGCAACACTTCGCACCCGCCTCACCCCGCGCCACACCTCGGCCCGCCAGCAGCAGGCTCGCCGCAGCGCTGAACAGCGCGCCCTCCGACCTCTCCCCCCATCACGCATAGCCCAGCATCACGGCCGCTGATAGTGCTGGGCAAGGCGAGACGACCGGTCATATGCTCGTCCCATGAACAGTATTCGACTCGACAAGCGTGACCTGATCCTGGCCAAAGGCGCTGCGGTAATGACCCGTCGCGGCTACCACGGCACCGGCGTGCAGGAAATCGTCCAGGCCGCCGGCATCCCCAAAGGCTCGTTCTACCACTACTTCGCCAGCAAGGAAGACTTTGCCCTGCAGGCCCTGGCGTTCATCTACCAGCCGCGCTTGCAGCGCTATGCCGAAGCCCTGAGCAACCCGGCGCTGAGCCCGCGGGCACGAATTCTGGCCTATTACGGCGAGCTGCTGGCGCACTTCCGCCAACAGGAACGCCTCGAATACCACTGCTTTATTGGCAGCCTGAGCTTTGAAATGAGCGAGCTGCTGCCCGCCATCGGCCAACAGGTCGAAGCGGTTTTGCACCAGTCCGCCCTGATCCTGCAACGCTGTCTCGAGCAGGCGCAACAGGCAGGCGAACTGGCCGCCGACGAAGACTGCGCCAACCTCGCAGCCTTTATCGCCAACGCCTGGCAGGGCGTGCTGACGCGCCTGAAAGTCGGCAGCCAGACCCAGCCCATGGAAGCCTTTGTCCAACGCCTTGAGCGCTTGCTCAAGGCCTGATCCCACTACCACCACCACTCACTACTTACCCACTTACCACTTACCACCTATCCACTCACCACCCCCTACTTACCACCCAGCACTGCCCCATTTAATGAGACGACCGGTCACCTGGCCGGCAGAGGAGCATCCATGACCGCCCCCGTAAAAGCCCTGTTTGAACCCTTCCGCCTGGGCAACCTGGAACTGCCGACCCGCGTGGTCATGGCCCCCATGACCCGCTCCTTCTCGCCAGGCGGCGTGCCCAACAGCAAGGTCATTGAGTACTACCGTCGCCGCGCTGCGGCCGGCGTCGGCCTGATCATCAGCGAAGGCACCACGGTCAACCACCCGGCCGCCAACGGCTACCCTAACGTGCCGCGCTTCTATGGCGAAGACGCTCTGGCCGGCTGGAAGAAAGTGGTCGATGCCGTACACGCCGAGGGCGGGCGCATCGTTCCGCAACTCTGGCACGTCGGCAATGTGCGCAAGCTCGGCACCGAGCCGGATGGCGAGGTACCCGGCTACGGCCCGATGGAAAAACTCAAGGATGGCAAGGAAGTCGTGCATGGCATGACCCAGGCCGACATCGACAATGTCATCGCCGCCTTCGCCCAGGCCGCCCGTGACGCCCAGGCCATCGGCATGGATGGCGTGGAGATCCACGGCGCCCACGGTTACCTGATCGACCAGTTCTTCTGGGAAGGCAGCAACCAGCGCACCGACGGCTACGGCGGCAGCCTGGCCAAGCGTTCGCGCTTTGCCATCGAGCTGATCCAGGCCGTGCGCGCCGCCGTTGGCCCGGACTTCCCGATCATCCTGCGCTTCTCCCAGTGGAAGCAGCAGGACTAC
>DAITLT010000297.1:0-4243 GCA_036835505.1 Pseudomonas sp. | reverse complement strand
CGGCCGGCGCGGCCCAGGCCCATGGCGATCATGATCAGGCCGGCCAGCATGGTGCATAGCAGCAGACCGCCGAGGCCGAATTGCTGGGTGATTGGCAAGAGGATCACCACAAAGGCGGCGGTCGGCCCGGAGACGTTGAAGCGCGAGCCGCCGCTGAGGGCGATTAGCGGTGCGGCCACCAACACCGTGTACAGGCCGTATTGCGGAGCGACACCGACGGCAATGGCCAGGGCCATGGCCAGGGGAATGGCGATGATGCCCACCGTCAGCCCTGCCGCCAGGTCGCCACGCAGCGCCTTGAGTGAATAGCCGGCCTGGAGGGCCTGGCGCCAGGCGGCGAACAGCGGAAGTTGGGGCAGTGACATGACCGGCTCCTTGGATAACCGGCCGCGAGTATAAGGCCCGCCGGGCTGGCTGTGCAGGCCTGCGATAGTTGTAGAGCCTGTTGCCGTTTCATTCGCGCGCGATGAAAGCCAAGCCGGCGCGCACGGCGCGGTGGTCGCCTGGGCGCCGGACCCTGGGGTAAACTGCCGGCCCTGAAAAACCGGCCCGTTGGAGTGGATCATGCGTAAAGACAAGAAACAGGTGATTGGCGAAGAGATCGGTGACGAGCCGATCAAGCTGTTCCTCGCTGTCGAGCCGGTCGATGGCAGCTCGCCGTCGCTGCACAAGCTGGTCAAGGCCTATCGCGGCCTGCGCGTGGATGATTTTGCCCGCTTTATCGGCTTCTTCCAGGCCGCCGGTTATGACCTGAATGCCACCGACGCCCAGGGCCGCGACATCGTTGCGCTGATCGCCGACCAGCGCCAGGCCACGCCTTACATTGATCTGATCAATGCCGCCCGTGCTTGAATCGCCGTTGCTGTGCCGCGTCACGTTGCTGCTGAGCCTCTATCTGCTCGGCGCCTGCAGCACTCGCCCGCCGGCGCAGCCGGAAGACCTGTGCCAGATCTTCGCGGAAAAGACCGCCTGGCATCAGGCGGCGCAAGGCATGACCCAGCGCTGGGGCACGCCGTCGTTCGTGACCATGGCGATGATGTATCAGGAGTCGAGCTTTCGCGAAGATGCGCGGCCGCCGATGCGCTACTTTCTCGGCGTCATTCCCTATGGTCGGCCCAGCACGGCCTACGGCTATGCCCAGGTCAAGGATGAAACCTGGGCCGATTATCAGCGCGAAACCGGCAATCGCTGGGCCAGTCGCGACGATTTTGCCGACGCCCTGGATTTCATGGGCTGGTACACCAGCAAAAGCCAGCGGGTGAATGGCATTTCCAAGTGGGATGCCTACAACCAGTACCTCAATTACCACGAGGGCTGGGGCGGCTTCAGTCGCGGCAGCCACCTGCAAAAGGCCTGGCTGTTGCCCGTGGCGGCCAAGGTCGATGCCCGCGCCCGCCGTTATGCCGTGCAATACCGCCGCTGCCAGGCGTCGCTGGCACCTTAGCGTGCCCCGCGTGACTCCCTTGCCTCGCCATTGGCCGTTCTGAGCGCCGGCAAGGCAGGCCTGGACGGTGTATTTGGCCGCCCAGGCCTGCCGGGAAAAAGATCGGCGGCCATCGTAAAAGTATTTTTTTGCGTTAAGCAATGCGCCATTAATGGTATTGTTCGCGCCGCAAAAAACACGCCCTTATAGGGGCCTGTCCCGTGCAGGGCTGGCGGCGTCGAGAGACATCCCGATGTGTGCCAACAAACTGTTGAATCGCGACCCACTCCTGTTTGTCTCCGGTTGAGTGTGGTCAAGGTGCATGCAGGGAGCCATGAGTCATCCGGAAGTTACCTCTTCCTGGCTCCAAGACCGTCTGACGGACAGTTAATAAGCGGCTGTTGTTTGCCTGCGTGGCTGGGCGATGGCAGTTGGGTGCGGCAGATTTTGATTGTGGAGATGCGGTAATGGCGCAAAACGAAAACGCAGCAGTGGATGTGCTGTTGGTTGGGGCCGGCATCATGAGCGCTACGCTCGCCGTGCTGCTCAAAGAGCTTGATCCGGCCATCAAGCTGGAAGTCGTTGAGTTGATGGATGCGGGGGCTATCGAAAGTTCCAACCCCTGGAACAACGCAGGCACCGGCCATGCCGGCTTGTGTGAGCTGAACTACACCCCGCAGGCCGCCGATGGTTCGGTGGATATCAACAAGGCCGTCAGCATCAATGCCATGTTCGAGGTGTCCAAGCAGTTCTGGGCCCATCTGCTGGAAAAAGGCACCTTCGGCTGCGCGCAAACCTTTATCAATCCGGTGCCGCATCTGAGCTTTGTGCGTGGCGAGAAAGATGTCGAGTTTCTGCGCACTCGTTTTGCCCAGCTTAGCCAGCACCACTGCTTTGCCGGCATGCAGTATTCCGAAGACAAGGCCACCCTGGCCGAGTGGATGCCCCTGATGATGCCCGGTCGCGCGCCTGATGAGCAGGTTGCAGCCACCCGTGCGCTCGGCGGTAGCGACGTCAACTTCGGCGCCCTGACCAATCAACTGCTGCGTTTCCTCTCCGAGCAGGATCACACCGACGTCCAGTACAACCAGCGCGTGGTTGACCTGGAGCGCAACGACAGCGGCTGGCAGGTCAGCATCAAAGACCTGCAAAGCGGCGCCACCCGTAAGGTTTGCTCGCGTTTCGTCTTTCTCGGCGCTGGCGGCGCGGCCTTGCCGCTGCTGCAGATGTCCGGCATCCCGGAAGGCAAAGGCTTCGGCGGCTTCCCGGTCAGCGGCCAGTGGCTGCGCTGTGACAGCCCGCAAGTGGTCAGCCAGCACCAGGCCAAGGTCTACAGCCAGGCCGATGTTGGCGCACCGCCGATGTCTGTGCCGCACCTCGATACGCGCGTCGTGGACGGCCACAAGTCCCTGTTGTTCGGGCCTTTCGCCGGTTTCACCACCAAGTTCCTCAAGCACGGCTCGTTCCTTGACCTGCCGCTGTCGATTCGCCTGGGCAACATCATGCCGATGCTGGCCGTGGCGCGGGATAACTTTGACCTGACCAAATACCTGGTTGGCGAGGTTATGCAGTCCCAGGAGCAGCGCCTGGAGGCCCTGCGCAAGTTCTATCCTCACGCCAAGGCCGAAGACTGGCGTCTGGAGACGGCCGGCCAGCGTGTGCAGATCATCAAGAAAGACGCCAAGTCCGGCGGCATTCTGCAGTTCGGTACTGAGCTGGTGTCTTCCTCCGATGGCTCCCTGGCGGCCTTGTTGGGCGCCTCGCCAGGTGCCTCGGTGACCGTGTCGATCATGCTCGATCTGCTTGAGCGCTGCTTTCCCGAGCAGGTTCGTTCGGCGCAATGGCAGAGCCGCTTGCAGGCGATCTTCACGGCCACCGGCAAGGCGCTGGAAACCGACGCCGCCCTGTATCGTCAGGTGCAGGCACGCTCCAACGCAGTGCTGGGATTGGCCAGCGACCTGTAACAGGTTATCGCCGGCACAAAAATGCCAGTCAGTGATGCTGACTGGCATTTTTTGTTTGGGCTGCTTTTGTCGGGTGGGTTAGGCGCGAACCACGGCCTGTTTGCAACGCCAAACCCGCTCGCGCCCTAACCCGCCATGGCGCTCGACCGGCAAGGCGCATGCTGGGTTACGCGGCGCCCAGCTTGCGCGGTGATGCAAGCCGCCAGCGCCTGCGCCGCTAACCCACCCTACGAATGACCAAGCCCCAGGCATCCCCCGACCCACAGGCCTTGGGGAGTGGGGAGTGGTAAGTGGTAAGTGGGGAGTGGGGAGTGGTAAATGGGGTGGCGGCGGTTTGTCTTGCTCAGCTCTGCTGCAGTGCTTGCGCGGCGGCCAGGGTGGCGGCGACGTGGCCGGGCACTTTCACGCCGCGCCATGCCTGGCGCAGCACACCTTGTTGATCGATCAGGAAGGTGCTGCGCTCGATACCAAGGTATTCCTTGCCGTAGAGCTTTTTCAGCTTGATCACCTCGAACAACTGGCACAGCGCCTCGTCGGCATCGCTGATCAGCTCGAAAGGGAAGGCTTGCTTGCATTTGAAGTTTTCATGGGCTTTCAGGCTGTCGCGCGAGACGCCGAAGATCAGCGTATTGGCGGCCTGGAACTCGGCATAAAGGTCGCGAAAGCCCTGGCCTTCAGTGGTGCAGCCGGGTGTGCTGTCTTTGGGGTAGAAGTAAATCAGCACCTGCTGGCCGCGCAATGCCGCCAGGGATACGTGCATGCCGCTGGTGGCCTGGGCCTGAAAATCGGCAACTGGTTGACCAATGACTACAGCCACGGGCAGCTCCTTACGGGTTCTGTGGGCGCCAAGGTTCGA
>DAITLT010000296.1:0-4262 GCA_036835505.1 Pseudomonas sp. | reverse complement strand
TGACCAAGGCGCGCCTGTGCCTGGACCTGACCCTGAAGGATCTGCAAGGCTGACCGAGGTTGCACGGGTAGGATGGGTTGCGCGCCGCGATACCCATCCTACGAGCAGCGTCGAGGTGGTTTTGGCCTGCTGAGTAGGCTGTGCGAGTACCTCGCGATCGGGGATGATGGCGTGTGGAACACCTGGGCCAGAGCGGCAGCATCGCTCTGGTAGGTTGACTAGACTGCAACGCAGCAGGCCGCTGGGGCCTGGCGCATATTCCAACAACAGGAGCTGTATGCATGAATAAATTCGGCAAGTCCCTTCTCGCGTTGTCCCTGTTCGGGGTCATTACCGGTACCGCTCAGGCACAAGAAAAAGTCCTGCATGTGTACAACTGGTCCGATTACATCGCCCCAGGCACCGTGGCCCAGTTCGAAAAAGAGTCGGGCATCAAGGTGGTGTACGACGTTTTCGACAGCAACGAGACTCTGGAAGCCAAGCTGCTGGCGGGCAAATCCGGGTATGACATCGTCGTGCCGTCGAACAACTTCCTCGCCAAGCAGATCAAGGCCAAGGTTTATCAGCCCCTGGACCGCGCCAAGCTGCCGAACTGGAAGAACCTCGACAGTAACCTGCTGAAGACCCTGGAAGTCAGCGATCCGGGCAACCAGTACGCCTTCCCCTATATGTGGGGCTCGATTGGCATCGGTTACAACGTCGACAAGATCAAGGCGGTGCTCGGCGACAACGCCCCGGTCAACTCCTGGGATCTGCTGTTCAAGCCGGAAAACATCGAGAAGCTGAAGTCGTGCGGCGTGGCCTTCCTCGATTCGCCGACCGAAATCCTGCCGATTGCCCTGCATTACCTGGGCTACAAGACCGACAGCCAGAACCCCAAAGAACTGAAAGAAGCGGAAGAGCTGTTCCTCAAGATTCGTCCGAACGTGGCCTACTTCCACTCCTCCAAATACATCTCCGACCTGGCCAACGGCAATCTGTGCGTGGCCGTTGGTTATTCGGGTGACATCCAGCAGTCCAAGTCCCGTGCCGAAGAGGCCAAGAGCGGCGTGAAGGTTGGCTACAACATTCCCAAAGAGGGTGCCGGCACCTTCTTCGACATGGTTGCCATGCCTGCCGACGCGGTCAACGTCGAGGCCGCCTACGCCTTTATGAACTTCCTGCTGACGCCGCAGGTGATGGCCGAGATTACCAACGAGGTGCAATTCCCCAACGGTAACGCCGCCGCCACGCCGCTGGTGGATGAAGCCATCCGCAACGACCCAGGCATTTACCCAACCGGCGAAACCATGAGCAAGTTGTATGCCTTCTCCGACTTGCCGGCCAAGGTGCAGCGAGCGATGACTCGCAGCTGGACCAAGATCAAATCCGGTAAGTAACCCCCCATCACGGGCGGCGACCCAGGTCGTCGTCCGTGCGGGAACGAGCAGTTGTCGAATGGCTTAGGTAGTGATCGCTAACCCATTCAACAAAGGCTTAGTCCAGCGGCTGTGTGCAGCCACTCAACTCAATAACAAGAGGACTACCTGTGATTGTTTTTTTGCGTAAGACCCTGACCGGCGCCGTGGCGACCCTTGGCCTGCTCGGCGTTGCCCAGGCCACGCCTGTGGTGCATGTGTACAACTGGTCCGACTATATCGGCGAGACCACCCTGGCGGACTTCCACAAGGCCACCGGGATCAAGGCCGGCTACGACGTCTTCGACTCCAACGAGACCCTGGAAGGCAAGCTGCTGGCGGGCCGTTCGGGCTACGACGTGGTCGTGCCGACCAACCATTTTCTCGGCAAGCAGATCCGCGCCGGGGCCTTCCAGAAGCTCGACAAGAGCCTGCTGCCGAACCTGAAGAACGTCGATCCCGCGCTGCTCAAGCAGCTTGAGGCGAATGATCCGGGCAACCAGTATTCGGTGCCTTACCTGTGGGGCACCAACGGCATCGCCTACAACGTCGACAAGGTCAAGGCGGTACTCGGCATCGAGCAGATCGACTCCTGGGCGGTGCTCTTCGAGCCGGAAAACCTCAAGAAACTGCACAGCTGCGGCGTGGCCTTTATGGACTCGCCGGATGAAATGTACCCGGCCATGCTCAAGTACATGGGTCTCGACCCGCTCAGCACCAGCCCGGACGATTACGCCCAAGCCACCGCCAAGCTGATGGCCGTGCGTCCTTATGTGACCTACTTCCACTCGTCCAAGTACATCTCGGACCTGGCCAATGGCGACATCTGCGTGGCCTTCGCCTATTCCGGCGACGCCTTCCAGGCGGCCGACCGTGCCGAGGAAGCGGGCAAGGGCATCAACATCAACTACTCGATCCCCAAGGAAGGCGCCAACCTGTGGTTTGACATGCTCGCCATCCCGGCCGATGCCAGCAACGTCAAGGAGGCCCACGCCTTTATCAACTACCTGCTGGAGCCGGCGGTGATCGCCAAGGTCAGCGAGTATGTCGGTTACGCCAACCCGAACCTGGCGGCGGCCGGCGACATGGACCCTGAAGTGCTGAACAACCCGTCGATCTACCCAGCGCAAGCGGTGATGGACAACCTCTATGTGTCCATCGAGCTGCCGGTCAAGGTGCAGCGGGCGATGACCCGTAGCTGGACCAAGATCAAGACCGGTAAGTGATTTTCCAAAGCCCGACCAAACGGGTCGGGCCTCAATGTGTTGGGAGTTGTGGTAAATGGCAATAACCTCCGGTGCTCATAAAAAAGCCCTCACCGGCAACCAGAAGCCGCAAAAGCAGGTACTGGTAAAAATTGACCGGGTCAGCAAGAAGTTCGACGAGACCCTGGCCGTGGACGATGTGTCCCTGACCATTAATCAGGGCGAAATTTTCGCCCTGCTCGGCGGCTCTGGCTCGGGTAAATCCACCTTGCTGCGGATGCTCGCCGGCTTTGAGCGCCCGAGCGAAGGACGAATCCTGCTCGACGGCGTCGACATCACCGATATGCCGCCCTACGAGCGGCCGATCAACATGATGTTCCAGTCCTATGCGCTGTTTCCGCACATGAGCGTGGCCGACAACATCGCCTTCGGCCTTAAGCAGGACGGCATGCCCAAGGCGCAGATCGAGGCCCGCGTGGCCGAGATGCTCAAGCTGGTACACATGACCCAGTACGCCCGGCGCAAGCCGCACCAGCTTTCCGGTGGTCAGCGTCAGCGCGTGGCCCTGGCCCGTTCCTTGGCCAAGAGCCCGAAGCTGCTGTTGCTCGACGAGCCGATGGGCGCCCTGGACAAGAAGCTGCGTTCGCAGATGCAGCTGGAGCTGGTGGAAATCATCGAGCGCGTCGGCGTGACCTGCGTGATGGTGACCCACGACCAGGAAGAGGCCATGACCATGGCCGAGCGCATCGCCATCATGCACCTGGGCTGCATCGAGCAGATCGGCAGCCCGGTGGACATCTACGAAACCCCGATCAGCCGCCAGGTCTGTGAGTTTATCGGTAGCGTCAACCTGTTCGACGGTGAAGTGGTCGATGACGCCGAAGACCATGCGGTGATCGCCTGCCCGCAACTGGAGCGCAATATCTACGTCGGCCACGGGGTCAGCACCTCGGTGGAAGACAAGCGGGTGACCTACGCCCTGCGCCCGGAAAAACTCATCGTCACCACCGAACAGCCGACCGGCGAGCACAACTGGTCGAGCGGCAAGGTGCATGACATCGCCTACCTGGGCGGCCATTCGGTGTTTCACGTCGAGCTGCCCAGCGGCATGCTGGTGCAATCCTTCGTGGCCAACGCCGAGCGCCGCGGTACCCGTCCGACCTGGGGCGACAACGTGTTCGTCTGCTGGGAAGACGACAGCGGCGTGGTGCTGCGCTCATGAAAATCCGCCAGCGACTCCTCATGCCCCAAGGCCGGCACGTCGTGATCGGCGTGCCCTTCCTCTGGCTGTTTTTGTTCTTCGTGCTGCCGTTTGCCATCGTGCTGAAGATCAGCTTCGCCGAAGCCGATGTGGCCATCCCGCCGTACACGGAAATCTACAGCTACGTCGATGAGCAGGTGCAAATCCTCCTCAATCTGGGCAACTACATGATGTTGGTGGGCGACGAGCTGTATGTCGCCGCCTACCTCGGCTCGCTGAAGATGGCGTTTGTCAGCACCCTGTTGTGCCTGCTGATCGGCTATCCGATGGCCTATGCCATCGCCCGCGCCAGCAAGGAAATGCAAACGGTGTTCGTGCTGCTGATCATGATGCCGACCTGGACGGCGATCCTGATCCGCGTCTACGCCTGGATGGGCATCCTCAGCAACAACGGCCTGC
>DAITLT010000295.1:0-4276 GCA_036835505.1 Pseudomonas sp. | reverse complement strand
GGTTTGAGCAGGTAGCTGAGGATGCTCTTTTTGCCGGTGATGATGTCCACCGAGGCGACCATGCCGGGGATGATCAGCAGGGGTTTGTCCGCGCTGCCTAGGTGACTTTTGTTGGTGCGCAGCTTGATCAGGTAGAAGCTGTTGCCTTCCTCATCGGTGATGGTGTCGGCGCTGATCTGCTCCAGCGTGCCCTTGAGACCGCCGTAAATGGTGTAGTCATAGGCGGTGAACTTGACCATCGCTTCCTGCCCTGGATGCAGGAAGGCAATGTCCTGCGGGCGGATGCGCGCCTCCACCAGCAGGTTGTCGTCCAGCGGCACGATCTCCACCAGATCGCTGCCCGGCTGGATCACCCCGCCGATGGTGTTGACCAGCAGTTGCTTGACGATGCCGCGCACCGGTGAGGTGACCAGGGTGCGGCTGACCCGATCCTCCAGGGCCTTGCCGGTAGACTGGATCTTACTCAGCTCGGTGCGCGCCTCGTTCAGCTCGGTCAGCGCCTCGCTGCGAAAACGCCCGCGGGTTTCGTCGATCTTGCGCTCGACTTCCTTGATCGCCGACTCAGCACGCGGAATGGCCAGGGTGATGGCCTGCAGCTCGCCCTGGGTTTCCACCTCACCGCGTTTGAGGCGCAGCACTTCCACTGGCGAAATCGCCCCCTGCGAGACCAGCGGTTCGGACATGGCGATCTCCTGGCGCAGCAAACCCAGGCTGCTGCGGTACTGGCTCTGCTTGGAGCTGTACTCGCGCAACTCCTGGCGGCGCTGGTTGAGCTGCTCTTCCAGGCCGGCCACCTCATCCAGCAACTGTTGCTGGCGACTGGCAAACAAGGCCTGTTCGCTAGCTGCCAGGCCCGGAGCCAGCTCGTTGACGCTGCTGGGCACGTTTAAGGCGCGCCCTTCGGCTTCCGCACTGAGGCGCTCGACCCGCAGTACCAGGGCCTGGCGGTCGGCCTCGGTCTCGCCGACATTCGAGGCAAAGCGGGTGTCGTCCAGGCGCAGCAAGGGCGCGTTGGCGGCCACCACCTGCCCTTCATGCACATACAGTTCGGCGACGATGCCGCCTTCGAGGTTCTGGATCTTCTGCAGCCGCGATGACGGGATGGCCTTGCCATCGCCACGGGTCACCTCGTCGATCAGAGCGAAGTTGGCCCACAACAGGAAGAACAAAAAGCACGCCACCAGCGCCCAGATGGTCAGCCGCACCACCCGCGGCGCGTCCTCCACCAGGGCCTTGTTGACCTCCGGCAGGGGCTCATCGCCACTCATTCGGCCACCAGTGAAATAGGCCCGCACGGCCTGACGCAATGCCTGCAGGCGAGAATTAAGCGACACTGATTTGCCCCTTCTTCAGCGCATCCATCACCGCCGCTTTCGGCCCGTCGGCAATCACCTGGCCGCGGTCGATGATGATCAGGCGCTCCACCAGGGTCAGCATGGAGGCGCGATGGGTGACCAGCAGCACGGTCTTGTCGGCAATCACCGCCGCCAGACGCTGCTTAAGGCGTTCTTCGCCGGTGTTGTCCATCGAACTGGTCGGCTCATCCAGCAGCAGAATCGGCGGATCGAGCAACAAGGCCCGAGCCAGAGCCACGTTCTGCCGCTGACCGCCGGACAGTTGCTGGCCACGCTCGCCCACCGGCAAGTCGTAACCCTGCGGATGCAGGCGGGCAAACTCATGCACCCCGGCCAGCTCCGCGGCCTGCAACACCAGCTCGTCCTCGACATAGCGGGCGCCGCTAACCAGGTTGTCGCGCAGGCTGCCGCTGAACAACTGGATGTCCTGGGGTACGTAACCGATGTTGTGGCGCAGGTCGCTGACATCCAGTTGGCGAATGTCGATGCCATCCACCAGCAAGCTGCCGCCATCGGCCTGGTACAGCCCCACCAGCAACTTGGCCAGGGAGCTTTTACCCGAGCCGCTGCGGCCGATGATGCCGATTTTCTCACCCGGCCGGACGACCAGATTGATGCCCTTGAGCGCGGCGTTCTGCTGGCCTGGGTAGTTGAAATCAACCTGCCGGAACTCCAGAGCGCCCTGCAGACTTTGGCGAGTCAGCGGCCGCTCATCCTCGTGGCGCTCCTGGGGCAACTCCATCATCTGGTCGACGTTGGTCATGGTCAGGCGTGCCTGCTGATAACGGGTCAGCAGCCCGGACAGCTGGGTCAGCGGGCCAAGGGCGCGGCCACTGAGCATGTAACAGGCGATCAGCCCGCCCATGCTCAGGTTGCCGTCGATGATCATGTACACGCCAAAGGCAATCATCACCACGCCGGCCAGTTGCTGGATCAGCAGGGTAATGTTCAGCGCCAGGGTGGACAGCATGCGCACCCGCAGCTCCAGACGGCTGAGGGTGCCGATGGTCTGCTCCCACTGGTACTGGCGCTCGCTCTCGGCGTTGTTGACCTTAACCGCATCCAGGCTGCCGAGGGTCTCGATCATGCACGACTGACGCTCGGCGGAGAGCGCCATGGTCTTTTCCATGGTCTCTTCCAGCGGCTTTTGCAGCGCCCAACTGCACAGCGCCGCCAGCGGAAACGCCAGCAGCGGAATCCACACCAGATGGCCACCGAGCAGGCCGATCACCAGCAACACCAACAGGGTGAACGGCAGGTCGATCAGGCTGGTCAGGGTCAAGGAGGCGAGGAAATCGCGCAGGGTCTGAAACTCATGGATGTTCTGCGCAAAGCTGCCGACCCGCGCCGGCCGGTAACGCATGGCCATGCCGATGATGCGCTCGAACAGGGTGGCGGAGATGATCAGATCGGTCTTCTTGCCGGCCAGATCCAGGCACAGGCTGCGCATGGTCTTGAGGATCAGGTCGAACACATAGGCGCCGGTGATGCCCACCGCCAGCACCCACAAGGTCGCCGTGGCCTGGTTGGGCACCACTCGGTCGTAGACGTTCATCACGAACAGCGGCGCGCCCAGACCGATCAGGTTGATCAGCAGGCTGGCCGCCACCGCATCGATATACAGCCAGCGCGAACGCTTGAGGGTGTCGCGAAACCAGGAGCGGGTCCGCGGGATAAGATTGCCATGGCCAACATCGAAGCGATGGCGCGGCTGGGCGAAGAACACCTGGCCGCTGTAGTCCTCGGCCAGCAGCTCGGCCTTGACCTGCACCTCGCCGCCTTCACTCTCGCTAAGCAGCAAGCGGGCATCGCCGTTGTCAGCCCAGCCCAGCAAAATGGCACTGCGCCCCTCGCGCAACTCGAGCAGGGCGGGCATGGCAATCGCCGGAATCTGCGCCAGGGCGCGGCGCAGCCAGCGCCCCTGCAAGCCGGCGCGGGCGGCAGCACGGGGCAGCAACTCGGCATTCAGACGCTGGGCCGGCAACGGCAGCCCGGCGGTCAGCATGGCCCGACTGGCGGGCCGCTGATGCAGCACACAGAGCGACAGCAGGCTGTCCAGCAGTGGATCGTCATAGCGCCCACGCGGGTCGCCCTGGGACAACGATGAACTGACAGCTACGACCACGCGGGACTCTCGATTGACGGACTAAAGGGGCTCAGTTCAGGCCCGGCAACTGCGCCTTGCTCTGAACTTCCATGGTTGGCGTTGCCGCCAGCGGCGCAACCACGCCCTGACTCTTCAACAACTGGCCCATGGTCGCCTTGATCCGGTACTGAGTAAACAGCTCATTGAAGCGGATGTCGGCCAGGCGGCGCTGGGAGGTGAAGAGTTCGTTTTCACTGTCCAGCAAGTCCAGCAGCGAACGCTCGCCGAGGGAGAATTGCTTCTGATAGGCCTCGCGCACACGGGTGTTGTAATCCACATAGTCGCTGGCAATCGGCAACTGCTCACGGGCATTGGTCAGGGCGTTCCAGGCCAGGCCCATTTCCTCGCTCAACACGCGCAGGGCGTTGTTGCGAATATCCATGGCTTCATTGGTCTGATAAGCCTTGGCCTGCAGGTTGGCCTTGTCGCTACCGCCGGCGAACAGGTTGTAGCGCATGCGCAGCATGGCCTGCCATTCATTGACGTGACCACGGGTGCCATCCAGGTTGTTATCGGCGCCCTGCATCAGCTCGGCGTCCACCTGCGGATAGAAGGTCGACTTGGCCGCCTCATACTGCTGCTCGGTGGCCTGTACGTCAGCCTCGGCCGAGCGCAGCAGCGGACTGTTCTCACGCACCTGCTGACGCGCCTCTTGCAAGCTGGCCGGCAGTTGGCCGAGCAGCCCCGCAGGCAGGCTCAGGTCTTGCGGGTCCTGGCCCACCACGCTGTAGTAGTTGACCTGGGCATCGGCCAGGTTGGTCTGCTCGGTGATCAG
>DAITLT010000294.1:0-4297 GCA_036835505.1 Pseudomonas sp. | reverse complement strand
CGTGCTAGGATCGCCGGGCCATTTTCGGAGCCCGCTGTGCCTGCCACCATCCTGCGCCTTGCCTTGCCCTCACCGCTGCGCCGCCTGTTCGATTACGCGGTGCCGGCCGGCCTGCAACACATCGCCTGGCAACCGGGCATGCGCCTGCGGGTGCCGTTTGGCCGCCGCGAGATCATTGGCATTCTGGTGGAGGTCAGCCAGCACAGCGAGGTGCCGGCCGACAAGCTCAAGCCCGCCCTGGCCCTGCTCGACGCCCAGAGCCCGCTGCCGCCGGCGCTGTTCAAGCTGTGTCTGTGGACCGCCCAGTATTACCAGCACAGCCTCGGCGACACCCTGAGCTGGGCCTTGCCGGTGCTGCTGCGCCAGGGCGAACCGGCTGAAGCGCGCCAGGAGCGCTTCTGGCAGATCGCCGCTGGCGCCCAACTGGACGACCCGCGCCTGGCCCGCGCACCGCGCCAACGCGAAGCCTTGCAAACCCTGGCCCAGCACCCCCACGGCGTGCCGCACCGGCTGCTCAGCCAACTGCAGCTAAACAAGGACAGCCTCGACCTGCTGCTGGAAAAAGCCCTGGTCAGCTGCGAAGCACGCCGCCATCCGCCCGCGGCGCGCCACCTGAACTGGCTGGCGCAGCCGGAGCTGCCGCTCAATCCCGAACAGCAAAGCGCTGTCTCGGCGATTCAGTCGGCGGGCGGCCAGTTCAATGCCTTCCTGCTGGCCGGGGTCACCGGCAGCGGCAAGACCGAGGTCTACCTGCAGCTGATCCACCAGACCCTGGCAGCCGGTAAGCAGGCGCTGGTGCTGATCCCGGAGATCAACCTCGGCCCCCAGACCCTGGCGCGCTTCGCCCAGCGCTTTAATGCGCGGATCGCCCTGCTGCACTCCAACGTCAACGACCGCGAGCGCCTGGATGCCTGGCTGGCCGCCCGCGACGGCGAGGCCGACATCATCATCGGCACCCGTTCGGCGCTGTTCACGCCGCTACTCAAGCCCGGCCTGATGATCATCGACGAGGAGCACGACGCCTCCTATAAACAGCAGGAAGGCCTGCGCTACCACGCCCGCGATTTGGCCCTGGTGCGCGCCCGCCAGGAGAACATCCCGATCGTGCTCGGCTCCGCCACGCCATCGCTGGAAAGCCTGCACAACGCCCACGCCGGTCGCTACGCCCTGCTCAAGCTCACCCAACGGGCCGGCGGCGCCCAGCCGCCGCGCTTTCTGCGCCTGGACATCAAGAGCCTGCCGCTCGACAGCGGCATCTCCGGCCCGCTGCAGCAGGCGATCAAGCAAACCCTGGCGGCCGGTCAGCAGGTGCTGGTGTTTCTCAACCGCCGCGGCTTTGCCCCCACCCTGCTCTGCCACGACTGCGGCTGGATCAGCCAGTGCCCGCGCTGCGATGCGCGGATGACCGTACACCAACGCTCCTTTGAGCTGCGTTGCCACCACTGCGGCTACAGCGAGCGTTCGCCACGCAACTGCCCGGACTGCGGCAAAGTCGACCTGCGCCCGCTCGGCGCCGGCACCGAACGGGCCGAAGAACGCCTGGAAATCCTCTTTCCGGACACCCCGGTGCTGCGCATCGATCGCGACAGCACCACGCGCAAAGGCGCCATGGACCAGTTACTCAGCACCATCCACCACGGCGAGCCGTGCATTTTGGTCGGCACCCAGATGCTCGCCAAAGGCCATCACTTCCCGCGCGTGACCCTGGTGGCGATTCTGGATGCCGACGGCGGCCTGTTCTCCGCGGACTTTCGCGCCAGCGAGCGCATGGCCCAATTGATCGTGCAGGTCGCCGGCCGCGCCGGACGGGCCGAAGAGGCCGGCCGGGTGATCATCCAGACCCACCTGGCCGATCATCCGCTGCTGGTGCAACTGACCGAGCAGGGTTATTTCGCCTTTGCCGAGCAGGCCTTGAGCGAGCGCCGCAGCAGCGGCCTACCGCCGTTCTCGCACCTCGCCCTGCTACGCGCCGAGGCGCATAAACCGGGGCAGGCCGAGGAATTTCTCGACCAGGCCTGCAGCGAAGCCGAACACCTGCTGGCGGAATTAGCCCTGCATGGCGTCGAGCTGCTCGGGCCGATTCCCGCGCCGATGGAGCGCCGCGCCGGGCGCTACCGCGCGCAGTTGTTGTTGCAGGCCAACGCCCGCGCCCCGCTGCACCGTTTATTGGCAGCGCTGCTGGCGGCACTGGAGCGCATGCCCAGCGGCCGCGCGGTGCGCTGGTCGCTGGATGTCGACCCCATCGACCTGTTCTAACCACGCGATAAATCGCCATCCACCGCTTAACCCTTGAAGCACCGGGCGAAGCACGCCGATAATGCCCGGCTTTAATCCCGCGCCATGGCGCCGCCGCTTGCCGGCCTGAGAGCAGATCATGAAAGACACCATTCGCCAGCTGATCCAGCAAGCCCTCGCCAACCTGACCACTGCAGGCGTGTTGCCAGACGGCCTGAGCCCGGCGATCCAGGTGGAAAACAGCAAGGACAAGAGCCACGGCGACTTCGCCAGCAACATCGCCATGATGCTGGCCAAGCCGGCCGGCATGAAGCCGCGCGACCTCGCCGAGCAACTGATCGCCGCCCTGCCGGCCGACGCCGCCATCAGCAAGGTCGAGATCGCCGGCCCCGGCTTCCTCAATTTCTATCAAGACAACCAGGCTCTGGCTCAGCGCCTGGAAGTTGCCCTGGCCGATGCCGCCCTGAATGTGCGCAAGGTCGGCCCGGCGCAGCGCGTGGTGGTCGACCTGTCCGCCCCCAACCTGGCCAAAGAGATGCACGTCGGCCACCTGCGCTCGACCATCATCGGCGACGGCGTGGCGCGGGTGCTGGAATTCCTCGGCGACGAGGTGATCCGCCAGAACCACGTTGGCGACTGGGGCACCCAGTTCGGCATGCTGCTGGCCTATATGCAGGAAAATCCAGCCGCCGCCGACAGTGAACTGTCCGACCTGGAAAACTTCTACCGCGCCGCGAAGAAGCGCTTCGACGAGTCGCCCGAGTTCGCCGAGCGCGCTCGCGAACTGGTGGTGCAGCTGCAAGCCGGCGATGCCGAATGCCTGCGCCTGTGGACCCGCTTCAACGATATTTCTCTGAGCCACTGCCAGGCACTCTACGACCGCCTGGGCGTGAAACTGAGCATGGCCGACGTCAAGGGCGAGAGCGCCTACAACGACGACCTGGCCAACGTGGTTGCTGACCTCAAGGCCAAGGGCCTGCTCAGCGAAAGCGACGGCGCCCAGTGCGTGTTCATGGACGAGTTCAAGAACGCCGAAGGCAACCCGCTGCCACTGATCGTGCAAAAGGCCGGCGGCGGCTACCTGTATGCCACCACTGACCTGGCTGCCACCCGTTATCGCGCCAACGTACTGAAGGCCGATCGCGCCCTGTACTTCGTCGACCAGCGCCAGGCCCTGCACTTCCAGATGGTCTTTAGCGCTGCGCGCCTGGCCGGCTTCGTCCCAGCCAGCATGCAACTGGAGCACATGGGTTTCGGCACCATGAACGGTGCCGACGGCCGCCCATTCAAGACCCGCGACGGCGGCACGGTGAAACTGGTCGACCTGATCAATGAAGCCGAAGAGCGCGCCTACGCCCTGGTCAAGAGTAAGAACCCGGAGCTTGCCGAAGCCGAACTGCGCCAGATCGCCAACGCCGTAGGGGTGAGCGCGGTCAAATACGCCGACCTGTCCAAGCACCGCGCCAGCGACTACAGCTTCAACTTCGACCTGATGCTCAGCTTCGAGGGCAACACCGCGCCTTACCTGCTGTACGCCTACACCCGTGTGGCCAGTGTGTTCCGCAAACTGGGCAAGGACTTCAGCGAAGTCGAGGGCCAGATCCGCCTGGACGCGCCGCAGGAAATCGACCTGGCGACCAAGCTCGCCCAGTTCGGCGAAGTGCTCAACAACGTCGCAGACAAGGGCACGCCGCACATTCTCTGCACCTACCTGTACGACCTGGCTGGGCTGTTCTCCAGCTTCTACGAGCACTGCCCGATCCTCAGCGCCGACGACCAAGCCACCCAGCAAAGCCGCCTGCGTCTGGCCGCCCTGAGTGGTCGCACCCTCAAGCAGGGCCTGGAACTGCTGGGCCTGCGCACCCTGGAGCGCATGTAAGGTGGCAGCCAAGAAGAAGCCGGCACCCAAACGCGGCGCCAGCCGCTACCAGGCACCACCGCGCAAGCCGGTGCCGGGCTGGGTGTGGCTGACCTGCGGCCTGCTGATCGGCGCCTTTGTGGTGTTTTTGCTGCAACTTGAACCGGGCCGCGACGAAATCAAGCGGATCAAGGACGAGAAGCC
>DAITLT010000293.1:0-4298 GCA_036835505.1 Pseudomonas sp. | reverse complement strand
CCGGCGACAGCCGCACCCGCGGCTTCCTGATCGGCGGCACCGCCGGGCGCACCACCCTCAATGGTGAAGGCCTGCAACACGAGGACGGCCACAGCCACATCCTCGCCAGCACCATCCCCAACTGCCGCACCTACGACCCGACCTACGGCTACGAGCTGGCGGTGATCATCCGCGAAGGCATCCGCCAGATGACCGAAGAACAGCAGAACGTGTTCTTCTACCTCACCGTAATGAACGAGTCCTACGTCCAGCCGGCCATGCCCCAGGGCGTCGAAGACGGCATCATCAAAGGCATGTACCTGCTCGAGGAAGACAAGCGCGACGCCGCCTGCCATGTGCAGTTGCTCGGCTCCGGCACCATCCTGCGCGAAGTGCGCGAGGCGGCCAAGATTCTGCGCGAGGAGTTCGGCGTCGGCGCCGACGTGTGGAGCGTGACCAGCTTCAACGAACTGCGCCGCGAAGGCCTGGCCGTGGAGCGCAGCAACCGTCTGCACCCGCAACAGAAACCGCAGCAGAGCTATATCGAGCAGTGCCTGAGTGGGCGCAAGGGCCCGGTGATTGCCTCCACCGACTATATGAAGCTGTTTGCCGACCAGATCCGCCAGTGGGTTCCGAGCAAGGAATACAAGGTCCTCGGCACCGACGGCTTCGGCCGCAGCGACAGCCGCCAGAAGCTCCGCCACTTCTTCGAGGTGGACCGCTACTTTGTTGTCCTGGCAGCGCTGGAGGCCCTGGCCGACCGCGGCGAAATCGAACCCAAAGTGGTGGCCGAGGCCATCGCCAAGTTCGGCATCGACCCGGAAAAACGTAACCCACTGGACTGCTGAGGAGCGAAGAAATGAGTGAGTTGATTCGCGTACCCGATATCGGTAACGGTGAGGGTGAAGTGATCGAGTTAATGGTCAAGGTCGGTGATCGCATCGAAGCCGACCAGAGCCTGCTGACCCTGGAGTCGGACAAGGCCAGCATGGAAATTCCGGCGCCCAAGGCCGGGGTGATCAAGAGCCTGAAGGTCAAACTGGGCGACCGCCTCAAGGAAGGCGACGAACTGCTGGAGCTGGAACTGGACGGCGCCAGCGTCGCTCCGCCCGCCAGTGCCCCAGTCGCTGCCGCCGCCGCGCCGGTCGCCGCCGCAGCGCCTGCCCCAGCCCCAGCCCCAGCAGCCGCCAGCATGGCGCTGCAGGATGTGGCGGTGCCGGATATTGGCTCCTCGGGCAAAGCCAAGATCATCGAACTGCTGGTCAAGGTGGGCGACACCATCGAGCTCGACCAGTCGCTGCTGGTACTGGAATCGGACAAGGCCAGCATGGAAATCCCCTCGCCGGCAGCCGGCGTGGTGGAGAGCCTGAGCGTCAAGCTGGACGACGAAGTCGGCACCGGCGACCCGATCCTCAAACTACGCGTGGCGGGAGGCGCTGGCGCAGCCGCAATCCCGGCGCAGACGGGCGAGAGCGCAGCCGCCAGCGCCGCGCCGGAGGTACACCGCACGCCGGCCAGTGCCGCCCCGGAGGTGGTTGCCGAAGTCAGCGCGATTGCCGCCCTGTCTGCCGCCGCAGCCAACGTGGCGGCGCCGAGCTGTGACGCCAGCAAGGTGCATGCCGGCCCCGCGGTACGCCAGTTGGCCCGCGAGTTTGGCGTGCCCCTGGGCGCCGTTACGGCCAGCGGCCCGCACGGGCGCATCCTCAAGGAAGACGTGCAACTGTTCGTCAAACAGCAGCTGCAAAAAGCCAAGGCCGCACCGGCTGCCGGCGCCAGCAGTGGCAGCGGCATTCCGCCGATTCCTGAGGTGGATTTCAGCAAATTCGGCGCCGTTGAAGAAGTGCCGATGACCCGCCTGATGCAGGTCGGCGCCAGCAACCTGCACCGCAGCTGGCTCAACGTGCCGCACGTGACCCAGTTCGACAGTGCCGACATCACCGAGCTGGAAGCCTTCCGCATCGCACAAAAAGGCGCAGCGGAAAAGGCCGGGGTCAAGCTGACCGTCCTGCCGCTGCTGCTCAAGGCCTGCGCCCACCTGCTCAAGGAGCTGCCGGACTTCAACAGTTCGCTGGCGCCCTCGGGCAAGGCGCTGATCCGCAAGAAGTACATCCACATCGGCTTCGCCGTCGACACCCCGGATGGCTTGCTGGTGCCGGTGATCAAGAACGTCGAGCACAAGAGCCTGCTGCAACTGGCGGCTGAAGCGGCGGCTCTGGCGGAAAAAGCCCGCACCAAGAAACTCTCGGCGGACGACATGCAGGGAGCCTGCTTCACCATCTCCAGCCTCGGCCACATTGGCGGCAGCGGCTTCACGCCGATCGTCAACGCGCCGGAAGTGGCGATCCTCGGGGTCAGCAAGGCGACCATCCAGCCGGTTTGGGATGGCCAGGCGTTCCAGCCCAAGCTGCTGCTGCCGCTGTCGCTGTCCTACGACCACCGGGTCATCAACGGCGCCGCCGCCGCACGCTTTACCAAGCGTCTGGGGGACGTGCTGGGGGATATTCGCACGCTGCTGCTGTAACCCTGGCGGGCCTCGGCCCGCACCTGTGCCAGCAAACGCCAACCGTGGCCAAGCATGCCGCTCACTTACACCAAGTGAGCGGCATTTTTGTAGCAGGATGCAATCCGGGATCGGCGCACTCCCGGATTGCATCCGGACTACGGGTTGACGGCGAACTCACACCCTTGCGCGGGGCGCTTGGTCTGGCTCTGCCCAGGTTATGCGTTGAAGGTGCGATTGGGCTTTTGTAGGAGCGGATTTATCCGCGATACCGTTTTTGAGTGCATCGCGGCTGAAGCTGCCTACGGCGCGACGCTGGCGCTGCAACAGCTAACAGGTACACCGCCTTTGGTATGGCTCAGTTCTGCTGCAGATTGCGCAGCAAAAACGACAAGGCCTTGGCCAGTTCCTCGGCGCCTTGTTGGTCGCGCAGTACGCTGAGCAGTGGCGTGCCGTCGGCTGGGTTGTGCAGCACGCAGCGGATGCCGCTGAGGGGGCAGTCATAGCGGATATAGGGGTCCAGGCCGAACACCGAGAGGCTGCGGTTGCGCACGCTTATATCGGTGCCCTGCTGGCCGCGGGACTCTTCGCGCAGCAACAATTCGCCCGGCCCACCGAGGCTCAGTTGGTAAAACAGATCCCGCGGGGCGGCCTGGCCGACCTGGTAGCCGGCGCGCAAGGCGTAGGTTTGCAGCAGTTGGTTGCAGTGTTCGAGCAGGGCGGCGCGCTCGCTCTTGGCCAGGTACAGGCGCTGCAGATCGGCCAGGTAACTGGCCTGTTCGCTACCACTCAAGCTGCCCTGTGCCTCTGCGGCGGTAACCAGCGGCGCACTGCCAAACAGCAATGTAAAGATTATCCCGCCCAGTTGCCTTGTCAGTCTGATCCGCATCATGCACCCTTGCGCAGCGCCAATAAGAGGGTCGTGCCCCAATTCGGTGAGCATACTTGAAGCGAGTCGTCCGATGAAAACCCATACCGATACCGTCAGCCGTTCGGCGGTCGAGGTTGTGACCCAGTTGCCAGTGCCCGGCAAGCTGGGCTTATTGCGCTTCGAGCGCCTGGACGAGGCCAGTTGGGCCTTGCTCTACCTGGACCCGGCCTGCGCCCAGGCCTTCGGCCAGCCGGCCAGCGAGCTCTGCGCCCTGATCGGCTCACCCTTCGCCAGCCTGATGGAGCCCCAGGCACGCTATCAACTGCACGCCCAGATCCAGCAACAACTGAGCACGGCCAACCACTATCAGGTGCGCTACACCCTGCATTCCGTACTCGGCCCCCTGCAAATTCTGGAGTGTGGCGAGCGTTTCCAGCAGCGTCTGCGGCCGTTGCTGCACGGCTATCTGCTGGTTGATCAGCAACCGCCAAGCGCGCCGGACAACGCCCGGCTCGATGACCTGCAGGCGCAAAACGCCCACCTGCAAAGCACCCTGGCGGTCTATCAACAAGCCCAGTCCATGCTCAACCAGCAGCGGCGCACCGCCACCAGCCCCCTGCATCTGTTCCAGCGCGCGGTCGAGCAGAGCGCCAGCGCCTTCTTGCTGATCGACCGCGACGGTCGGGTGGAGTACGTCAACCCGAGCTTTACCGCCATCACCCTGTACAGCGCCGAGGAAGTCTGCGGCCAGCGCATCGCCGATCTGCCGGCCCTGGAGAACCTTGCCGAGCAACTGTTCGATGCCCAATCCAGCCTCAGTCTCAGCCACAGCAACAGTTGGCAGGGCGAATTCAAGAGCCGGCGCAAGAACTTCGATCCGTACTGGGGCCAGTTGTCGATCTCCAAGGTGCATGGCGAAAACGGCGAGCTGACCCACTACATCGGCAT
>DAITLT010000292.1:548-4302 GCA_036835505.1 Pseudomonas sp. | reverse complement strand
TGGCCAGGGCCAGGTTGGACTCTTCGTCAAAGCGCGCGCGCAGCTCGATCACCGCGGTGACCTCCTTGCCATTGCGCGCGGCGTCGACCAGCGCATCGACGATTTCCGAGTTGGCCCCGGAGCGGTACAGGGTCTGCTTGATGGCCAGCACGTGCGGGTCCTTGGCGGCCTGGCGCAGCAGGTCAACCACCGGGGTGAACGACTCGAACGGGTGCAGCAGGAGGATGTCCTGCTTGCTCACCACGTTGAAGATGTTCTCGCTGTTTTGCAGCGCCTTGGGGATTACCGGGGTGAACGGCTTGCACTGCAGCTCCGGATGGCTGGCCAGGCCGGTGATGCTGAACAGGCGCGTCAGGTTGACCGGGCCATTGACCCGGTACAGCTCGCTGGCGCTCAGGCTGAACTGCTTGAGCAGGTAATCGGACAAATGCGGCGGACAGGTGTCGGCCACTTCCAGGCGCACCGCATCGCCATAACGGCGCGAGAACAGCTCGCCACGCAGGGCGCGGGCCAGGTCTTCGACGTCTTCGGTGTCCACCGACAAATCGGCGTTACGGGTCAGGCGGAACTGGTAGCAACCCTTGACCTTCATGCCCTGGAACAGGTCATCGGCGTGGGCGTGGATCATCGAGGAGAGAAATACGTAGTTGTCGCCGGGGCCGCCAACGTCTTCCGGCACCTTGATCACCCGCGGCAGCAACCGTGGCGCCGGGATGATGGCCAGGCCGGAGTCGCGACCGAAGGCATCCACGCCCTCCAGCTCGACGATAAAGTTCAGGCTCTTGTTCACCAGCAAGGGGAACGGATGGGTC
The DNA here is from genome assembly GCA_036835505.1 of Pseudomonas sp. GTDB lineage: Bacteria > Pseudomonadota > Gammaproteobacteria > Pseudomonadales > Pseudomonadaceae > Aquipseudomonas. Next base: position 3,490 of record DAITLT010000292.1, on the reverse strand, counting down.
GGATCGAGGCCGATGGGGGTGATTATCGGCGCGATCTCGTCACGGAAATAGCGGCGCACCCAGGTCTTCAGTTTCAGGGTCCAGTGGCGCCGACGGATAAAGTTGATCTGATGGGTGGCCAGGGCCGGCAGCAGCACATCATTGAGAATCGCGTACTGGCGATCGACCTGCTCATGCACCAGCTCGGCAATCCGCGCCAGCGCCTGATGCGGTTGCAGGCCGTCGGCGGCAGCCTGCTCACGGGCGAAGGTGATCTGCTTCTTCAGCCCCGCCACACGAATCTCGAAGAACTCATCCAGGTTGCTGGAGAAGATCAAGAGGAACTTCAAACGCTCCAGCAACGGATAGGACTCATCCAGCGCCTGCTCCAGCACGCGGATGTTGAACTTCAGCTGGGACAGTTCGCGGTGGATATACAGGCTGCTGTCATCCAGTCCCGGCACCACATAGGCGGCCGGGCTCTGGGCCACCGCCTCGGGCGCGGCCGGGGCCTCCACGACAGGCACCTCTGCAGGCAATTGGGCAGGGGTCAGGTCGGCGCTGGATGCTTCGGTATTCATGGCTTCTTCCTGTGGGCGTTCTAGCCCTGTTTAAGCAACTGTGCCGCGCGCTTGGCGAAATAGGTGAGGATGCCATCGGCACCCGCGCGCTTGAAAGCGGTCAGGGACTCGAGGATCACCGCCTCGCCGAGCCAACCATTCTGAATGGCCGCCATGTGCATGGCGTACTCACCGCTGACCTGATAGACAAAGGTCGGTGCGCGAAATTCCGCCTTCACCCGCTGCAGAATATCCAGATACGGCATGCCGGGTTTGACCATGACCATGTCGGCGCCTTCGGCGAGATCCGCCGCCACTTCATGCAGGGCCTCGTCGCCGTTGGCCGGGTCCATCTGGTAGGTGTTCTTGCTGCCCTTGCCGAGGTTGCCGGCCGAGCCGACCGCATCACGGAACGGCCCGTAGTAGGCGCTGGCATACTTGGCCGAGTAGGCCATGATCCGCACGTTGGGGTAATCGGCCAGCTCCAGGGCTTCGCGGATCGCCTGTACGCGGCCATCCATCATGTCCGAGGGCGCCACCACCTGGGCACCGGCGGCGGCATGAGACAGCGCCTGCTTGACCAGCGCATCGACGGTGATGTCGTTCTGCACGTAGCCAGCCGCATCGAGGATACCGTCCTGGCCGTGGGTGGTGAACGGGTCCAGGGCCACATCGGTGATGACCCCCAGCTCGGGGAACTTGGCGCGCAACGCACGGGTGGCGCGCTGGGCGATGCCCTCCGGGTTCCAGGCCTCTTCGGCGAGCAGGGATTTGTTCTCCAGCGCCGTCACCGGAAACAGGGCCAGCGCCGGAATGCCCAGGGCCACCCACTCTTCGGCTTCTTGCAGCAGCAGGTCGATGGACAGGCGCTCGACCCCCGGCATCGAGGCCACGGCTTCGCGACGGTTTTCGCCGTCGAGCACAAACACCGGCAAGATCAGGTCATCCACCGTCAACACATGCTCACGCACCAGGCGCCGGGAAAATTCGTCACGGCGATTGCGCCGCAGGCGGGTGGCGGGGAACAGACGATTGGCGGGGGTAAAGCTCACGGCAGACTCCTGAGCCCGCGCTGGCGGGCGAGTGTGACAGTTATAAGCGGGCATTATGACCAAAGCATGACAGCCTGCGCCGGCCTGCGGCTAGTGGTCGCAGCAAGGTCGCCCTGGCCACCGGGAGCATTGTCCACAGCCGGGCAATCGGCGGCCAGTGCTTTCCCACATAAGCCGGAAGGGTTAGTCTGCCTGCCCTTTCCTTCCATGCGCCGTCATCATGCTTGCACAACTGCTTCAGGATTTTGGTTATTTCGCCCTGTTTCTCGGCACCTTCTTCGAAGGCGAAACCATCCTGGTACTGGCCGGTGTCGCCGCCTCGTTTGGCAAACTGAATATCAACTGGGTCATGCTGGTCGCCTTTTGCGGCAGCTATGCCGGCGATCAACTGTGGTACTACATGGGCCGCCACAAGGGCCGCCAGCTGCTGGAGCGCAACCCACGCTGGCATAACATGGGCGAGCGTGCCCTGCGCCTGATCAAGCGCCATCCGGATCTGTGGGTGCTGAGCTTTCGCTTCTTCTACGGCCTGCGCACCGTGATGCCGGTGGCCATCGGCCTGTCCGGCTATCCGCCGCTGCGCTACCTGCTGCTCAATGGCATTGGCGCCATCGTCTGGGCCGTGGTGCTGGGCTATGCCGCCTTCTACTTTGGCGCCGCCCTGGAGACCCTGCTAGGCGACATCAAGCGCTACGAGCTGTGGGTTCTCGCCGCCCTGGTGCTGATCGGCGCAGGCCTGTGGTTGCGCCGCTGGTTGAAGGGCAACCAAAGCATCGACTGATCAGGCGGCCTGCAAGCCCTGAGCTGACGCAGGCAGGCGCCACAGCCACAAGGCACTCGCCAGCGCGTACAACGCCAGCACGCTCCAACCCGCCGCACCCACCGGCAACAGCGCCGCCTGCTGCAGTGCCAACAGCAATGGCACGCTCGACAGCAGGCGCAGCACTTCCAGCAGACCACCACGCGCCATATCTTTATGCTTTTGCGGCTCCGGCGGCACCCACCAGATCACCGCCGCCACCCCCAGTAACGCCAGCGTGCCCGTTACGGCAAACAGTCCGTTCAGCCCGACGACCGCCACCAACATCGGTGCCGCCACCAAGGACAGCGCAAACATCAACCCGATGCTGATGCCCACCAGCGCCATCGATTTGGTGCGCACCTCGTCGCGGGTCTGGTCGGCCAGCAAGGCGGTCACCGCAGCGGACACTGCACCGGCGCCCTGCAGGGCGCGCCCAATCGCCAGCCAGGTCAGGCTGGGCGCCCAGGCGGCGACAAAACTGCCGATGGCAAACAGCAGCAAGCCGAAAATGATGACCCGTTTGCGCCCGAGCCGATCGGAGGCCATGCC
>DAITLT010000292.1:0-538 GCA_036835505.1 Pseudomonas sp. | reverse complement strand
ATAAAGAAATTGCAGCATCGCCTGGGTCAAGCCATAAATCCCCATGGTCAGACCGATCAGGGCCAGATCGTCGCCACCGGGGTATTTGGCGGCCTCAATGGCAAACACCGGCAATATAAGAAACAGCCCCAGCATGCGCAGGGCAAAGATGCTGGCCAGCGAAAAACTGGCGCGCAACTCGGTCGGCGTCATCGCATGGGTGGCAACAACGCCCTTTCCCTCAAACGAGGCATTCATCTTGGACAAAACAGGGCTCCCCCAACACACAAAGCCAGAAATGGCTAACTGCAAAACGGGGCCATTGTCCCCGATATGCGCCCGCTGCACCGCGTGACAATCTGCCATAAGCGCCAGTCTTGACTATCATGGCAGGTTTCCCCGACCAGATTTCACCTTGAACTCACCCACCGACGCCGCCCTCGAACCCCCTCCAGATGGCCAGTACCTGGCCCGGGCCTTGCAGTTGCAAAACATCAGCATTCGCGGCGCGCGCACGCACAACCTGAAGAATATTGACCTGGACATTCCGCGCAACCAG
>DAITLT010000291.1:1996-4314 GCA_036835505.1 Pseudomonas sp. | reverse complement strand
CGAAGAAGAAGCCGGCCAGCATGGCACCGATCAGAACGAAGAAACCGGCAGTGATAAAGCCACTGAGAAAGCTCATGTCCTTGCGGGTGGTCAGTACATAGGCCGACAGGCCACAGAACACCAGGGCGGTCATGGTAAAGGCCGAGCTGACAACTTCAGCACCGTTGGCCATGCCCAGGTAACGATTGAGAATCGGGCCCAGGGTGTAACCCATAAAACCGGTCAGGGCGAGGGTGGAAACCAGGCCCCAAGGCGAGTTGCGCAGTTTGGCGGTGAGGAAGAACAGGCCGTAGAAGCCGATCAGCACCACAAAGATATTCGGGTAGGGCACGTTGGCGCGCTGCGCCATAAAGGCAACCAGGCCGCTGAAAGCCAAGGTGATGGCCAGCAAGCCGTAAGTGTTGCGCAGGACGCGGCTGACTTCTTGCTGCTCGACCTGCGTATGGTCGAGGGCATAATTGTGATCGTTCATGGCGACACTCCTGTAGAGGCTAGATGGTTCCGTGACCAAGGTCGAACGGGATCATAACAGAGCCACGCAAGCTGCCAAGAAGCAGAGTTTGACAGTGTGTTGCGTTCCGGTAAGATTGCCGCCCGCACTAACGCCGGAAGCGTGGCAGAGCGGTTGAATGCAACGGTCTTGAAAACCGTCGAAGGGGAAACTCTTCCGTGAGTTCGAATCTCACCGCTTCCGCCATATTCCTCTGGTTGTCATGCAAGCGTATTTTGGCGTTTGCTTTTTGACGGTCATGCGCCAAGCTTGGTCAAATAACGCAAATCTGATTTGATCAGCATTTCAACAAGGTCGCTGTCTGGGTGGCCTGACGCACAATGGGGTGTCGCTTGATTAGGGTGCTAGTAGTCGATGACCACGACCTGGTTCGCACAGGCATCACGCGCATGCTTGCCGACATTGAAGGCCTGCTGGTTGTAGGTCAGGCCGAGTCCGGTGAAGAGTCCCTGCACAAGGCCCGCGAACTGAAGCCCGATGTCGTCCTGATGGACATCAAGATGCCCGGCATCGGCGGTCTCGAAGCCACCCGCAAACTGATCCGCAGCCACCCCGACCTTAAGGTCGTGGCCGTGACCGTGTGTGAAGAAGATCCTTTTCCTACCCGTCTGCTGCAGGCAGGTGCCGCCGGCTACCTGACCAAGGGCGCAGCGCTGGAAGAAATGGTCCAGGCCATCCGCATGGTGTTCAGCGGCCAGCGCTATATCAGCCCGCAGATTGCTCAGCAGTTGGCGCTCAAGTCTTTCCAGCCGCAGAACAACAATTCGCCATTCGACTTGCTGTCCGAGCGCGAGATCCAGATCGCTCTGATGATCGCCGGCTGCCAGAAGGTGCAGAGCATCTCGGACAAGCTGTGCCTGTCGCCGAAAACCGTGAATACCTACCGCTACCGCATCTTCGAGAAGCTGTCGATTACCAGTGATGTGGAATTGGCATTGTTGGCGGTGCGCCATGGCATGATCGATGCCGGCAGCTGAAACCGGCGCTGCTTTCGACTCAAGCGCTTTTCTCGCCACCTGCAGTGGCCGCCCCGGCGTCTACCGCATGTTCGATGTGGATGCCCGGCTGCTCTATGTCGGCAAAGCCAAAAACCTGAAAAAGCGCCTGGCCAGTTACTTCCGCAAGACCGGTCTGGCCCCCAAGACCGCCGCCCTGGTGGGCAAGATCGCTCAGGTCGAAACCACCATCACCGCCAACGAAACCGAGGCGCTGCTGCTTGAGCAGACGCTGATCAAGGAATGGCGGCCGCCCTACAACATCCTGCTGCGCGACGATAAGTCCTATCCCTATGTGTTTCTCTCGGATGGCGATTACCCGCGCCTGAGCATCCATCGTGGGGCGAAGAAGCCGAAAGGCCGCTATTTCGGCCCCTATCCCAGTGCCGGGGCGATCCGCGAAAGCCTCAACCTGCTGCAGAAGGCCTTTCTCGTGCGTCAGTGCGAAGACAGTTTCTTCAAGAACCGCACCCGGCCTTGCCTGCAGTACCAGATCAAGCGCTGCAAGGGCCCCTGTGTCGATCTGGTGACGCCCGAGGAATATGCCGAGGATGTGCGCCATTCGGTGATGTTCCTCGAAGGTCGCAGTAATGCCCTGAGCGATGAGTTGTCCAGCGGCATGCAGCAGGCCGCCGCGACCCTGGACTTCGAGCGCGCCGCCGAGCTGCGCGACCAGATCTCCCTGCTGCGCCGGGTGCAGGATCAGCAGAGCATGGAAGGTGGCAGCGGCGACGTCGATGTGGTCGCGGCCATGGTCAATCCGGGCGGTGCCTGCGTGCACCTGATCAGCGTACGTGGCGGGCGGGTGTTGG
>DAITLT010000291.1:1640-1986 GCA_036835505.1 Pseudomonas sp. | reverse complement strand
AGCAAGAACTTCTTCCCCCAGGTGGCCATCGAGGAGGAGGGCAGTGACGTGTTGCTGGCCTTCCTCGCCCAGTACTACCTGAGCAGTCAGGAACGCGACCTGCCCAGCGAGCTGATCGTCAATGCCCAGCATGAAGACTTCCCCACCCTGATCTCGGCCATCGAGGAGATGCGCGGTCGCCAGTTGAGTATCAGCTATCGCGTGCGCGGTACCCGGGCGCGCTGGCAGCAGTTGGCGGTCACCAATGCCGAGCAGGCCCTGGGCGCGCGCCTGGCCGATCGTCAGCATGTGGCCGCGCGTTTCGAGGCCCTGGCCGAGGCACTGGACATGGATGAGGTGCCGCAGC
>DAITLT010000291.1:0-1586 GCA_036835505.1 Pseudomonas sp. | reverse complement strand
AACATCGAAGGCGTGACGGCGGGCGACGACTACGCCGCCATGCACCAGGCCCTGACCCGGCGCTTCAGCAAGGTCAAGGAGGGCGAAGGCAAGTTGCCCGATATCCTCCTGGTGGACGGCGGCAAGGGCCAGCTGGCCATGGCCCGCACGGTGCTCGAAGAACTGGCGGTGCCCGAGCTGATTCTGCTCGGTGTGGCCAAGGGCACCACCCGCAAGCCGGGGCTGGAAACCCTCTACCTGAATGACGCCGCCCATGAATTCACCCTGCCGGGCAATTCGCCGGCGCTGCACCTGATTCAGCAGATTCGCGACGAGTCGCACCGTTTTGCCATTACCGGCCACCGCGCTCGACGCGGCAAGGCGCGCCGTACATCCAGCCTGGAAGAGGTTGCCGGGGTCGGGCCAAAGCGCCGCCGTGAGCTGCTCAATCACTTTGGCGGCCTGCAGGAACTGTCCCGTGCCAGCAGCGACGAAATCGCCAAAGCGCCGGGTATCAGTAAAAAGCTTGCAGAGCTGATTTATGCCGCACTGCACAGCGAGTAGAATGCCGGCTCACCTTGCAGCCAGTTGTGTCGATGAATATCCCTAACCTGCTTACCGTGCTCCGCGTTGCACTGATCCCGATCTTTATCCTGCTGTTCTATCTGCCATTCAGCTGGAGTTATTGGGCCGCTAGCGCGGTTTTCGCTATTGCCGCTGTTACCGACTGGCTCGACGGCTTCCTGGCGCGTCGCTGGGAACAAAGCACGCCCTTCGGCGCCTTTCTCGATCCGGTCGCCGATAAGTTGATGGTCGCCGTGGCATTGGTCTTGTTGGTGGCCGAGCATGCCAACCTGTGGCTGACGCTGCCGGCGGCAATCATCATTGGCCGCGAAATTGTCGTCTCGGCCTTACGCGAATGGATGGCCGAACTGGGCGCCCGCGCGCATGTCGCGGTGTCCGAGCTGGCCAAATGGAAAACCGCAGCGCAAATGGTCGCCCTGATCATGCTGCTGGCGAATCCACCCTTGTTCACGTTCTGGGTTCTGCTCGGCTACGGGCTGCTGATCGTTGCCGCCATCCTGACCTTGTGGTCGATGCTGCAGTATCTGCTGGCTGCCTGGCCGCACCTCAGCACTTCCACTGAAAAGAAATAAGCTTTTTTGAATCAAGGGGTTGACGGGGCGTTCTGAAGATATAGAATGGCGCCCGTCTACAAGACAAGCGGGAATAGCTCAGTTGGTAGAGCACGACCTTGCCAAGGTCGGGGTCGCGAGTTCGAGTCTCGTTTCCCGCTCCAATTTTAACGGGCCGTCTAAACGGCCCGTTTAGTTTCAAGGCTGAGTAGCAGAGTGGTTATGCACCGGATTGCAAATCCGTGAACGCCGGTTCGATTCCGACCTCAGCCTCCAATTAGAAAAGCCTCGTAGATCCATGATTTACGAGGCTTTTTCATTTTAAAGTCCGCGGCTTGCGGCTCGCCCATGGGCTGTATATAGTCCAGACCTCGCAAGTTGAGCCGCTGACTGCAACACGCGACAACGCGCCAAACGCCCCGATGGTGAAATTGGTAAACACAGCAGACTTAAAATCTGCCGACCGCAAGG
>DAITLT010000290.1:0-4316 GCA_036835505.1 Pseudomonas sp. | reverse complement strand
ATGCCCGCCAGCCAGCCCCAGGCCGGCCCCGGCGCCGGCCAGACCTGGCTCAGCGGCCACCACAGCAACACCACGCTGCCCGCCACGCACTGCCACCAGGCCAGGGCAAGCGGCGTGGCGCCGCGCGCGCTGCGCACCATGAGCGGCGCCGCGGCGTAGGCCAGCGCCGCGCCCAGCGCCAGCGCGATGCCGGTGAGGTACTGCGGGCTGTGCGAGACCGCGCCCAGGGCGCCGTCCAGCCAGCCGGTGGCCAGGCCCAGGCCAAGCAGCGCGGCCACGGCGGCCCAGCCCTGGCGGCGGCTGACGCGCTCGCGCAGCCACCAGGCGCCGAACGCCATCACCAGAAAAGGCTGCACGTGCACCAGCACCCAGCTCGTCACCATCGACAAACCCGCGGCCACGGCGAGCAGCGCGTCGCGGCGCGCCAGACGCACCTCACCCCAGCGGCGCGACGCGCTGAACCAGACACTCAGGGCCAGGCCACCGAAGGCGCAGCGGAACCACACCGCCGTCAGCGGCGACTGGCCCGCCTCTTCCAGAAACACGCCCAGCGTGCCGAGCAGCAGGCCGCCACCCACCATGAGCCACTGGCCGCCGCGCTCGCGCGCCGAGCGGCTGGCATCGGAGGTTCCGGGGGTTGAATGAAGGGCGGTGGAAGTGTTCATGCGCCGATGTTCGGTGGCATCAAACATCCCGTAAAGCGCATAATTTGAATGGCATTCATTCGATAAACGAATTCAAAGACGACCATGGCCCGAACTGACCTGCAGATCGACTGGCTGCGCGCCTTCGTGGCGGTGGTGGACGCCGGCTCGCTCTCGGCCGCCGCGCCGCTGGTGCACCGCTCGCAGTCCGCCATCAGCATGCAGTTGCGCAAGCTGGAAGACGCGGTGGGCGGCGCCGTGTTGCTGCGCGGCCCGCGCCACCTGGAGCTCACCCCGCTGGGCGCCGCCGAGTATCTGCGCCGCCAGTTGCAGTTGAGCCTGCAGCACGCCGGGCAGGCGCAACCGCTGTCGCTGGTGGCGGTGGATCTGGACAATTTCAGCGCGCTCAATCAGCGCTTCGGCCATGCCGAGGGCGATGCCGTGCTGCAGGCGATCAGCCAGCAACTGCTGCTCAATCTGCGCTGCCAGGACCTGCTCTGCCGGCTGGCCGGCGACCGCTTCGTGGTGCTGCTGCCGAACACCGGCGAGACCCTGGCCCGTCAACTGGCCGGCGAGCTGCAACAGGCCGTCGCCCATCTGGCCCACAAGACTCGCCAGCACGGCGAGCGCCTACACCTGCGCGCCACAGTGGCGGTGGTGATGGCCGTGAATGAAGACCCGCAAACCCTGTTGCAGCGCCTCAACCTGGCTCTGGCCCGGGCCAAGCAACCGCTGGCCCTGAGCGCCTAAACGGCCATGGCCAGCAAACCCGCCTGGTATGAGCGCGACAGCCGCTTTATTGCCGCGCACCAGCAACCGGCCTGCCTGATTGATTTATGCCTGTCGCGAGGCATCGACAGCCATCGCCTGCTGCGCGGCACCGGCCTGTTTCACGCGGATATTCTGGCCGGCACCACCCTGATCAGCCCGGAGCAGTTTCTCCTGCTGATCGACAACGCCCAGCGCCTGCTGGACGCCGATGACAGCAGCTTTCTATTCGGCCAGCGCCTGTTGCCCGGTCACCATGGCGCCGCCAGCCAGGCCCTGGCCCTGGCCGGCAATCTGCAACAGGCGCTGGAGCTGCTCGGCGAGCTGCGCGCCCTGCTGGCGCCCTTGTTCAGTCCACGCCTGCTGCTGGATGAGCACTACGCCTATGTCTATTGGCTGGACAGTTGCGGCGCCGGCGCCCAGCAGCGTTTTCTGCTGGAGGCGAGCATGACCGCAGTGGTGGCTCTCGCGCGGCAGTTGTGCGGCGAGCGTCTGCCCTGGCAGTTTCACTTCAGCCACGGGCAACCACGCTATGTCGAGCAGTACTGGGTACACCTGGGCGAAGACCTGCACTTCAACAGCCCCTACAACCTGCTGCGCCTACCCCGCCACTACCTGACCAACGGCCCACGGGCCAGCCTGCTGGATTGCCTGCAACGCTGGCTGCTGCGCCATGTGCGCGAGGCGCCGAGCCTGGAGCGCGCCGCCGAAGCCTTCGCCATGAGCCCGGCGACGCTCAAGCGCAAACTCAGCAAACACGCCACCAGCTATCAGCAACAGCACGACCAGGTACGCCTGCAAGTGGCGCTGTACCTCTATCAAGTCAAGGGTTACAGCAACGACCAGGTGGCCAGCCACCTGCACTTTCACGACGCGACCAATTTTCGTCGCTCATTCAAGCGCTGGACCGGCGTGCCGCCCAGTGCCCTGCGGCGCTGGCTGACCGGCGAGGTCTAGCCTGTTGCATAGACAACCGCGTAGGCGCCAGCTTGTTGGCGCTGCTGTTATCCCCGATCGCCAGCAAGCTGGCTCCTACAACCTGGAGCTACGCGGTTATTGAGACGCGCAAAAAAGAAAACCCCGCCGAAGCGGGGTTTGCAGACTGTGTCCTGACTTCCATGTTCAGACCGCCATCCTGGCGGAGCTCCAGCATTTCCGTGCTGGCGACTTGCGCTTCCTGCGCTATGTCCTTGGCGCACAGATTAGGCAGTGGCACCTAACGACGCTAGCGCCGATCGGCAGCGCGCCTTGTAAGCCAAAGCCTACAGGCATGCCGAACAACCGCTGGTTCACCTTTATTTTGTGACACAGGTCTTGTTAGACTGCTTTTGTCCTACAAAAACAACAACAGGCCGCGCTCACGTGGCCACGGGGTCAAGACCATGCGTGCAATTGTGATTGCCCTTGGCTGCCTGGCGGCAGTCACTACCATCACCCCCGTCCTGGCCGGCGGCCAAAGCCAGCTGGGCGACCCCAAGGCCAGCGCCGAACAGGCCTTCTGGGGCCAGCTCTATGCCAGCGGTGGCAGCTCGCTGTATTGCGCCAAGAGCTTCGACCAAAACCATGGTCAGTTGATGCCCAGCCCGGTGTATCCCAGCAAGCAGATCAAAAGCGCGCTGCGCTGCGTAACCGAGGCGCAATGCCTGGCCGCCAACCCGCAATACCCCTACATGCTCGCCGATCTGCACAATCTCTACCCGGAGCTGACCCGTGTCGAGCTGGCGCGGCGCAGTGCCCAGTTCGGCAACCTGGGCGCCGATGTGCCGAGCAAGTTCGCCGCCATCGGCTGTGACCTGAAGAGCAGCTTCCAGTTGGTGGAGCCGCGCGATGCGGCCAAGGGCAACGTTGCCCGCGCCATCTTCTATATGCACATCGAATACGGCCTGCCGATTGTCGGCCAACTGCAGATGTTCAAGCAGTGGCATCAGATCGACCCACCAGATGCCGAAGAACAGGCGCGTAACCAGCAAATCGCCAGTCTGCAAGGCACCCGCAACCGCTTTATCGACGACCCCAGCCAGGTCGAGCTGCTGATCAAGGATTGATCCCGCCAGGCAAAAAATCCGCAAAAAAAACGCCCCGAACCAGTCGGGGCGTTTTGTTTACTGCGCCAGCACTTAGCCGTTAAACACGTCGTCCACGGACGTCAGCGGGTAGTGCTTGGGATACGGCAGGGTCGCCACACCGCTTTCGATCGCAGCCTTGGCCACGGCATCGCACACCACGTTGATCAGACGCTTGTCCATCGGCTTGGGAATGATGTACTCGCGACCAAACGCCAGCGGCGCGCCGCCGTAGGCGTCACACACATCCTGGGGTACCGGCTGCTTGGCCAGGTCACGCAGGGCCAGGGCGGCGGCGATTTTCATCTCTTCGTTGATCCGGGTGGCGCGCACATCCAGGGCGCCACGGAAGATGAAGGGGAAGCCGAGCACGTTGTTGACCTGGTTCGGGTAGTCCGAACGGCCGGTGGCCATGATCACATCGCTGCGGGTGGCGTGGGCCAGGGCCGGGCTGATTTCCGGGTCCGGGTTGGAGCAGGCAAACACGATCGGATCGGCCGCCATGCGCTTCAGGCCTTCGGCCTCCAGCAGGTTGGCACCGGACAGGCCGACGAACACATCGGCACCGTCGAGGGCATCAAGCAAGGTGCGCTTGTCGGTTTCGTGGGCGAACGCCGCCTTGTACTGGTTGAGGTCATCGCGGCCGGCGTGGATCACGCCCTTGCGATCGACCATAAAGATGTTTTCGATCTTGGCACCCATGCTCACCAGCAACTTCATGCACGAGGTCGCGGCAGCGCCGGCCCCCAGGCAGACGATCTTGGCCGCAGGCAGGGTCTTGCCGACGATTTCCAGGGCGTTGAGCATGCCGGCCGCGGTGACGATGGCGGTGCCGTGCTGG
>DAITLT010000289.1:0-4362 GCA_036835505.1 Pseudomonas sp. | reverse complement strand
TGCCCGTCGGGCGGCCAAGGGTTAACTCAGTAGACACGGCTAAGCATGTAGAACCAATAGCGGAGAACTGGCGGACGGGGGTTCAAATCCCCCCGGCTCCACCATTTTGTCTTCCCAGGAAGACCCAGAAAAGCCGTAAAGCCTAGAGAAATCAAAGCTTTACGGCTTTTTTATTGCCCACGTTTTCCCACCTGATCCCAGGGCATCCCACGCTTGACGGGGGCACATATGGGGGCATAAAACGCTCATCAGCTCGCTCGGAGAGGATGTGCCCCCAATGCCCCTGAAAGACACCAACTGCCGCAACGCCAAGCCCCAGGACAAGCCCTACCGGCTGTACGACGAACAGGGTTTGTACCTGGAAGTGCAGCCCAGCGGTGGCCGTTACTGGCGCTTGAAGTACCGCTTTCTGGGAAAGGAAAAACGCCTGGCGCTTGGTGTTTACCCAGAAGTCGGCTTGCAGGAAGCCCGCCGCAAACGTGATGACGCTCGTGTTCAGCTTGCCGGCGGCCAAGATCCTTCACTGCAAAGACGCATGGCCAAAGTGGTTAGCCAGCTCGATCACCAGCACACCTTTGAATCGGTTGCCACGCAATGGCTCAGTATTCGCGAGTCCTCCTGGGATCCGGAGTACACCCGAACTGTTCGCCAGCGCCTTGAGCTCAATGCCTACCCCTGGCTGGGAAAGCTACCCATCAGCAGCATTAGCACGCCCATGCTGGTCGAAAATCTGCAACGCATCATCAAGCGCGGTGCCCGCGAGACAGCGCGTCGCGTTGCTCAGATCTACAAGCAAATTTTCGAGTTTGCCGAGGCTGCCGGCATCACGCCTTCCAACCAGATTGGCAATTTGTCGCGCACGCTCCCAGCCAAGCGGGTGAAACATTTTGCTGCCGTGACCGATCCTGAAAAACTCGGTGCACTCTTAAATGTGATGGATAACTACAGCGGGACGCTGCCCGTCTGCTGCGCATTGAAGCTAGCCCCAATGCTGTTCTGTAGGCCTGGTGACTTGAGACACATGGAGTGGTCCGAGATCAACCTGGAAGCTGGCGAATGGTTGATTCCTGGCCACAAAATGAAGGGCCTTACTACTACCAAACAGGATCGGCCAGATCATTTGGTCCCACTCAGCCGACAGGCCGTCGCCATTTTAAGCGACCTCAAACCACTGACTGGCCGGCATCGATACGTTTTCCCATCAGCACGGGGAGGTGACCGGCCGATGTCCAACAACGCCGTTCTCAGCGCCTTACGCCGAATGGACATCAGCGGCGACGAGATGACTGGGCACGGCTTTCGTGCAACAGCGCGAACAATCGGCGCCGAAGTTCTGGGGTTTCGCATTGAGCTACTCGAACACCAGTTAGCTCATAGCGTAAAAAATCCTCTGGGCAGGGCATACGACCGCACGACCTATGTGGCCGAGCGACACGAAATGCTGCAGGTATGGGCAAACTATCTCGACTCCATCAAATCAAAAGCGGCTTCAAACAGTCGCCTCTTGATCTAAGTATTGTTATCCCGCAGTTGCAAATCCGAACCGGACACCACTGATATAGAGTCTGTGCGTAGAGATTTTTACGGAGTTGCTCCGCTACCTCAATGAAAAAATTGAGCACAGGGGCTTGTCATCAACACACCTGTTAAGTAACGTAAGCGAGTCCCTGCTGGTCCCAACCGATCTCAGTGCGTCAGTCGTCCAGCACAGGGCGCATTCTTAAAAGCAGGTTTGCATTTTTGTTTTCCTGCCGGTGCTGAAAGCATCGCCCCTCATTGCTGCACCTCAAGCCGTGTGCCTTTTCTAAAAAGGTAGTAGGCCTGCGTGGCTTTCCTCTAAGCCTCCAGACTCGACTCCTATTTCTTTGCTGCGCGCCAAGCATATTGCTTCGTGCTGACTTCAGCTTTCCGAAGCATTAGGAGCACCCCATGCATATTAGCCCCGGCGCGGAGGACGCTGGCTGAACTGGGATACTTTTCACTATGGAAAAGCCTCGCTGCAACGCCCTATACACTGAAAGGATTTTGCGTCGCCATGAAGTCGAAGATAGAACGGGCCTTCCACGGTCGTCGCTCTATCGTTTGATAGCCGCGGGGGACTTCCCGAAGCAGCGCCGCCTTTCGCCCGCCACGGTCGGCTGGTTAGACAGCGAAATCTCCGACTGGATTGACTCCAGAAAGTCTCTGTAACCATGAGAGCTGAAGGCTTCAAACATCGCTGCCCGGATAGCTGCACCACGGAGAAAACCTAGAATGAATAACCACACCTACAAACAGCAGGTTGCGCAATCGGCTGTCCAAAGCTTCGCCAAGCGCTACCAATTTATCTCAGACCCCAGCGGGTGCTCTGCTCCTATTGATTGCCATCAATGCACTACTGACATGGTCGTAAGCCTCGTGCAGCCCGCACCGCTCCCCATCAAGAGCGCTCAACCACAAAGGGCCGCACGATGAGCATCCTTGAACACAATCCAGATCTGGCAGACGTGATCCGCAATGAAAGTCATGCACAGGCATTGATAGCCGAGAGCAAAGCCCGTCAGCAAAGGCAGGACGCAAATCTGTGCATGCCCTTACCAGTGCCGACGCCGTTGCTAACCGACTTTGAGATTGCCGCCCCTTACCCGTTTGAGGCCTTAGGCGAGTTGTTGGGTGGCGCAGTTGCAGCCATCACTGAAGCCGTCCAAGTTCCTTTCGCTCTGGCTGCACAGTCCGTCCTCATCGCGGCCGCCATGGCAGCCCAACCGCATGGCAACGCCCAACGTGCCGGCCAATTGATCCCGCTCTCACTGTACGGTTTGACTGTGGCTGAGTCTGGCGACCGGAAGTCAGCAGCTGACAAACTGGCCCTACGGGCTCACCAGGCATACCAGCGCAAACTGCTTAAAAGCCACAAAGCCCAAATGAAAGAGTATCGCAATCAGCTTGATGCCTATCAAAGAACGCGCACAGCCATTCTCGACAAATTCAAAGGCAACCCCGATACCATAGCCGCTGAGCTTAGCAAACTGCATGAGCCTACAGAGCCTCCATCCCCTTTTATCATTGCCGAAGAACCAACTCTTGAGGGGTTGCAAAAATCACTGTTGCACGGCCATGCATCCCAGGGATTGTTCAGCGATGAGGGGGGACAGTTCTTCGGTGGCCATGCCAACAAGCCCGAGAACAGACTTAAAAGTATGGCCGGGCTGTCCAAACTCTGGGAAGGAGCCCCCATCATCCGGACGCGCGCAGCAGAAGGTGAGAGCGCATCGCGCAGTGGTTGCCGCTTGAGCCTACATCTGATGATTCAGCCCATCGTTGCGCAGGAAGTGTTGAGTAACCTGTTAATGCAAGGTCAGGGCTTTTTGGGGCGTTTCCTGATCGCATGGCCTCAGTCGCTGGCAGGCAGTCGGCTTTACCGGGACGTCGACCCCACTAGGGATGCCAGGCTGAACAGCTACTGGCAGCGTATGGAATACCTGCTGACCCTTGATCCTCAACGTGACGAACATGACGAGCTAGCCCCGCCCACTCTGCACCTGACACCAGATGCATTGACTGCCTGGATCATCGAGCATGATGCCATAGAGGCCGCGCTCGGTCGCGGCGGCAACTTTCAAGAGATCAAGTCGACTGCGGCCAAAGGGGGCGAAAACCTGCTGCGTATCGCCGGAATATTGGCGGTAGTCGAGGGGGCTGACCGCATTACCATGCCTATCATTGAGCGTGCAGGCATGCTGTTGCGCTGGTATTTGACTGAAGCCCTGCGCCTGTTCAACCCCGCCAAGGTTGACCCGCATTTGGTTGAAGCGCAATGCCTGCTGGATTGGCTGCACACGAATAACTGGCAGATCTTTGAAGCTCGGGCGCTGCAGCGTGAGGGGCCGCGCCTCGCGCGCAAGAGCGCCCGCAAGCGTGATGCGCTGCTGGCTGTGCTTACTGAACATCACCAGCTAATCACCTTCGACGGCAAGCAGTTCAGGCTCAACCCATTGGCGACAATGACTACGACACCGCACGCCTAAGTAAGGTTAGGGTAGTAACGACGCCGTGGCAACAGCCGGCAACTAAGCCACGGCAACGCAAACGCTGTCGCCACCTGTCGCCGCTCTGTCGCCTATAGGCATCCACAATTCAGCAGATTGTCGCCGTTGTCGCCGTTGTCGCCACTCCGACCCGTTGTGGCTTCAGATGATCAGCGACCTTAGCATTCTCCGAGGGCAGCCGTGGCGGGTAGGTCATAGGTGGAGCAGCTGTTAAGAGGTAGTGATCGGGCTGGTTTCAAAGGCGAAGTAATCCTGGCGTGCCATGAGGCGGGAATCACCGTTTTCATGCCCAAGACGCTGACCTCGGGAGCGACAGCGGCTGGCCGCTTTGGCA
>DAITLT010000288.1:0-4401 GCA_036835505.1 Pseudomonas sp. | reverse complement strand
ACCGAGCCAGATGCTCGCCGAATGTGGCCTCGACGCAGCCGGCATCGAAGCCGCCATACGCCAGCGCCTGACGCTGAGCAACTGAGCACAATTGCTGGCGCGCTGAACGCCGCTCACTTGTAATTGGATGAACCGCGCATTAAGGTGCGCGGCGTTTTACTTCCGCCAAGGTGCGCCCTTCATCCATGAAGCGGCGTTAAACGGGAAGCCGGTGCGCTTATAACGAGCCATCCCGGCACTGCCCCCGCAACGGTAATCGACCGCAGAGCCATTCTGCACGTCGCCTCACACTGTCCACTGGAGCCATCTGGGAAGGGCGAGGCCACGCACGTCGAGAGTCCGGAGACCGGCCTTGCTGGATGTGACTGGTGTTGCGGAGGGCATCACCGTCAAGCTCAGGCCGCGCGTGCGCGCGCCCGTTCTTGCCCCTGCCCTCCTCAAAAGTCTTCCGACCTTTTGAGGATTCTCTACGTGAAATTGTCCCGTCTTGCTCTGGCTATTGCACTTGTGCCAGGCCTGTCTCTCGCCCAGGACACGTCAAACGACGACGCCCTGAAACTTGCCGAAACCCTAATCAGCGCCAACCGCGACACGCAATTGCGCAGCGCCAGCAGCGCAGCCAGCAGCGTCTTCAGCCGTGCCGACATCGAGCGCCTGCAGCCCTCCAGCGTGGCCGACCTGCTACGTCGGGTTCCAGGCGTGCAAATGACCCAAAACGGCGGCCCCGGCAGCACTAGCGGGCTGTACATTCGCGGCACCAAATCGGCACAAAGCCTGGTACTGGTTGACGGCCAGCGCATTGGCTCGGCGTCGGCCGGCGGCTCGCCGCTGGAATACCTGAGCATCGAGCAGATCGAGCGTGTCGAAGTGCTGCGCGGCTCGCGCTCGGCCGTTTACGGCTCCGATGCGATTGGCGGTGTGGTGCAGATCATCACCCGTCGCGGAGCCGAGCAAGGGCTCTCACCGCGCCTGCGCATTGGCTACGGCACGCACAACACCGTGGAGCGCAGCCTTGGCCTGTCCGGCGGTGACCAGGACAGTCGCTTCAGTCTCAACGCCAGCGCCGACGACACCGGCGGGATCAACCGCTCCTACGTCGACCAGTCGCCGGATAATGATCGCGACGCATACCGCAACAATGCCTTCAGCGCCAACTTCAGCCATCGCTTCAACGAGCGCCTGGAAGGCGGTTTCAGCGTGCTGGACCAGCGCGGCGAGAGCGAATACGACCTCGGCTGGAACGGCCAGTACCCCTACGCCGATTACCAGGTGAGCAGCTATTCGGGCTTTCTCACAACCCAGGCAAACGACGTCTGGAAAACGCGCGTGGAGTTGGGACATAGCGAAAACCGCTCCGTCGAGCGCTACGACGATGTGCAAGACAGCAGCCCGTTCAATACTTACCGCGACACGGCGGCCTGGCTGAACACCCTGGAACTGGGCGATGGCCACAGCCTGATTGCCGGCGCCGACTGGTATACGGACTCACTGCACAGCAACACCCAATACAGCGAAGACAGCCGCTGGAACCAGGGCCTGATTGTGCAGCACAACTTCCGGGGCGAACGCTTCTCCAGCGAACTCGGTCTGCGCCATGACAAGAACGAGCAGTTCGGCAGCACCAATACCTTCAGCGGCGCGCTGACCTACGCACTGAATAGCGCTAACGATCTTATCCTGTCCTACGCCGAAGGCTTCCGTGCGCCAACCTTCAACGACCTCTACTGGCCTGGTGGCGGCAACCCGACGCTGGAACCGGAGACCTCGAAGTCCTATGAGCTGCAATGGCGCAGCCAACTGGCAGAAAAAACCCGCCTGGAAACCTCGCTTTACCGCACCGACTTGCACAACGCGATTGCCGGCTGGCCGGCTCAGAACGTCAACCAGGCTCGCATCAATGGCATCGAAGCTGCGCTGCAACAGGAGCTGCTGGGCTGGCAAGCGGCGCTGGGCGTGAGCTTGATCGACCCGCGCGACCGTGACACCGGCCAGGTTCTCAGCCGCCGCGCCAAGCGCACCCTGAACCTGGATATGGATCGTCAGTTCGGGGCGATCTCGGTCGGCGCAGGCTGGCAGGCCATCAGCCGCAGCTACGACGACGAGGCCAATCGGCGAGAAATTGCCGGCCATGGCGTGCTCAACCTGCGCAGCGCCTGGCAAGCCACGCCGGAAGTCAGCCTGGGGCTGAAAGTCGATAACGTTCTGGATCAGGCCTACAGTAGCGCCCAATACAGCATCGGCTGGCCTGCCGAGTACAGCACCTACCGTGAAGCCGGCCGCACGGCATTGGCCTCAGTTACCTGGACGCCGCAGCTCTAACAACGCCCTGCAACCGACTCATCAGGCGCGCTCTCAACGCGCCTGATGCAGTTGCTCACACAACTTCTCCAGCGCCCCCAGCATCTGAAAGCTGGGCCGCTCCAGCCCCTTGTCTGGCACTGTCCAGACCTGCCCCAGACGCACCGCCGGGAGTTGCGGCCAGTTCTGCCAATGCTCCAGTTCGGCGCCGCTGCCACCAAGAATCACCTCGGGGTTGCGCTCAAGCACCGACTCGACGCTGACCTGCGGGGCCGGCAGGCGCTGCTCGGCAAAGATATTGCTGGCGCCGCAAACCGTCAGCGCATCGCTGATGATCTGCTGGCCGCCAATGGTGTACAGCGGCACGTTCCAGACCTGATAAAACGCCCGCAACGGCGACTCGCGCTGGTAGCGCTGACGCAGGCGCTGCAAGCCCTGGTTGAATTGCGCCTGCAAACGCCGGCCCTGTTCGGGGCGCTCAATGCGCACGGCGATTTCGACAAACTGCTCGGCCAGATCAGCCAGCTTGCGCGGTTCGACAACCAGCACCGGGATATTCAGGCCTTGCAGTTGCTGACGTTGCGCGGCGCTGATGCTGTCGGGCCAGAGCAGCACCAGATCGGGCTGCAGTTGCAGCAGGGTTTCCAGCTCAAGCTGGTCAAAATGCCCTACCGAGGGCAGATGACGCAGGGCCGCGGGACGCTCGCCACCATCGAGCACGCCCACCAGCAGCTCGGCGGCCTGCAGCTCGAGCATGATTTCGCTCAGCGACGGCGCCAGACTGACCACCCGCAACTGCGCCTGCACCGGCAAGGCCAGCACACAGAGCAGCAGCGCAAGCAGGCGCATCAGCCGAGCTGACGCGGAATGCGGTAGAGGTACAGCAGGACCAGGCTGGACAGCGCCAGGAGCATCAGCGGCAGAGCCGGCAGACCGGCAAACACCGCCAGAGCGGCGATCCAGGCGGGCAAGGCGGCGCCGACAAAGGCCAGCCGGCGGATGCGCGCCAGGGCCAGCCAGGCGGCGGGCTCGTCTGGCGTATCCAGAGCTTTTTCGGTGGCGATCAGGCCATGCTTGTAGCGATGAAACAGCGGCAGGCTGACAAACATCGAGGCCAGGCCGGCGATAAACAGCGGCATGGCCAGCACCGAGTGAGCGACCTGTTCGGCGAACAACCCATTGAATACGAACAACGGCGCCAGGGTCACCAGCACTTGCCACCACCAGGCCAGGGCCAGGCGGCGGCGCACCTGATTGCGGGTCACGCCTTGGGCCCCAGCTCGACCTCACCCTGGTGCAGGCTGCCGAGCATATGACCGAGCTTGCCGGCCTTGGTGGCGAGGTACTTCTTGTTGTACGGGTTCTGCCCGGCCTGCAACGGCACCCGGCTGGCGACACGCAAACCATAGTGCTCAAGGGCTTTGACCTTGCGCGGGTTGTTGGTCATCAGCTTGATGGCGCTGATGCCCAGGTGTTCGAGCATCGGCTGGCAGATGGCGTAGTCACGCTGATCGGCACCGAAGCCCAGGCGCTCATTGGCCTCGACGGTATCGGCGCCGCCATCCTGCAGCTCGTAGGCGCGGATCTTGTTCAGCAGGCCAATGCCCCGGCCTTCCTGACGCAGGTACAGGAGCACGCCGCGGCCCTCTTCGGCAATCGCCTGCAGCGCCGCTTGCAGCTGCGCACCACAATCACAACGCAGGCTGAACAGGGCATCGCCGGTCAGGCATTCGGAATGCAGGCGACCGAGCACCGGGGCGCCATCGCTAAAGTCACCGAGCGTCAGGGCGATGTGTTCCTTGCCGGTGGCCTCGTCGAGGAAGCCGTGCATGGTGAACAACGCAAATGGCGTCGGCAGTTGGGAGGCGGCGACAAACACGACAGACACCGGATGCTCCTGATAATCAAAGGGCGGAAAAACGCAGGGCCGGCATTGTAGCAGCAGCATCTGCCGGCCAGGCAGCTTGAATTGTGCGGGATCAGCATCGGCCTGGCCGATCAAGGACCCGCGTTAGAGTTTCGACTCCAGCACCAGCAGGCCCTGATCTTCACGCCAGCGCACACGATTGAGGAAGCTCATGCCCAGCAAGGCATCGGTGGGCG
>DAITLT010000287.1:3186-4409 GCA_036835505.1 Pseudomonas sp. | reverse complement strand
CACAGGATGCAGGCCGGGGTGTTCGAGCAAAAGGTGGGCGGGCTGGACGCTTACCATTTCGGTAGCAACGTGACCGATTTTCCGCCTGCTCCGAAACAGGCGGTCACGGCTTACCGAAATCGTCGGTCACGGCTTAGCGAAAGCCTTCCCTGCGTTGCGCATGACCTGATGCGACCGTCACCCTCGCCCGATTTCGGGAGACGAGGGATGGCGGCGCCGCGAGTAGCCATGCGAAACATCAAAGAATGTCTGCGCCTCAAGCTTGAGGCCGGTTTGTCCCACGAGAAGATCGCCCGCGCTTTGCAGCTGTCCAAGGGCGTCGTCAGCAAGTACGTCGCGGCAGCGCGTGTGGCCGGGCTGGATTGGCCGGCGCTGGTGGCCATGGACGAGGCTGCGCTGGCGGCCGCCTTGTTCCCGCCGGCGTCGACAGGCCAGCCGCGCGGTGAGCGGGTGCTGCCGGACGTGCTGAGCATCCACCGCGAGCTGCGGCGCAAGGGTGTGACCTTGCAACTGCTGTGGGAGGAGTATCTCGCCGCGCATACGGGGCAGCCGACCTACCGCTACACCCAGTTCGTCGAGCGCTACCGGCGTTACGCCCAGACGCTCAAGCGCTCGATGCGTCAGCTGCACCGCGCGGGCGAGAAGCTGTTCATCGACTATGCCGGCCCGACGCTGCCGGTGGTCGATCCAGACACCGGTGAAGTCCGCCAGGCGCATATCTTCGTCGCCGCTCTGGGCGCCTCGAATTACACCTATGCCTGCGCGACACCGGGCGAAACTCAGGTCGACTGGCTGACTTCTCTGGGCCAGGCGCTCGCCTACTTTGGTGGCGTGCCGGAGATGGTTGTGCCGGACAATCCGCGCGCCCTGGTTGCTCAGCCGGATCGTTACGAGCCGGGCCTGAACCGCGCGACGCTGGAGTGCGCGCGCCATTACCAGACGGTGATCCTGCCGGCACGGCCCCGCAAACCGCAGGACAAGGCCAAGGCCGAGGTGGCTGTACAGGTCGTCGAGCGCTGGATCATGGCGCGGCTTCGCCATCAGCAGTTCTTCAGCCTGCATGCACTCAATCAGGCCATCGCCGAACTGCTGGAGGATCTGAATCGGCGCCCGTTCAAGCGGCCTGCCCGTTGTCGCCACCATGACCTTCGATGAGACGATGCGGACGGTCCTCGGTACCTCGCCGGAGGCGTTTGCAATCATGGCCTCTGCTCTGGGCGTGG
>DAITLT010000287.1:0-3176 GCA_036835505.1 Pseudomonas sp. | reverse complement strand
GGCTGCCGGCGCGACTGGTTCGAGCGCCTGGATCGTCCGGCCTTGCGAGCGTTACCGGTACATCCCTACGAGGTCGCCACCTTCAAGCGCTGCAAGGTCAGCATCGACTACCACAGCGAGGTCAATGGCAGCTTCTACAGCGTGCTTTCGGCCCTGGCCCGGCAGAGCGTTGATGTGAGGCTGACGGCGCATACCCTGGAAGTGCTGCATGGCAACCGGCGGGTGGCCAGCCATGTGCTGCTGGGCCGTCGTGGCGCCTACAGCACCCAGCGCGAGCACATGCCCGCGGCGCACCTGGCGCATCGCGAATGGACGCCGCAACGCCTGCTCGACTGGGGCGAGCGGATCGGCCCCTACACGCGCCAACTGATCGATCACCAACTGACCCACAAGCCGCATCCGGAGATGGGCTACCGCGCCTGCCTCGGCCTGCTCTCGCTGGCCCGCCGCTACGGCAATGCACGGCTGGAAGCCGCCGCCGAACGGGCCGTCCAGCTGCGCGCCTTCACCGGGCGCAGCGTGCGCAACCTGCTCCAGCAAGGCCTGGATCAGCAGCCACTGCCCAAGCGTGCGGCCGAAACGGCCCTACCCGAGCACCACGAAAACGTCCGTGGCGCTGACTACTACCACCCCCCGCAACAGGAGCTGTTCGATGATGCCGCAACACACCCTGAATCAACTGCACCAACTACGCCTGGACGGCATGGCCCGCGCACTGGAGGAACAATGGACGCTGCCGGCCAGCCACAGCCTGAGCTTCGATGAACGCCTCGGTCTGTTGCTTGACCGTGAACTGGCCTGGCGTGACAACCAGCGCCTGGTGCGGCTGCGCACGAAAGCCAAGCTCAAGTACAGCAACGCCTGCCTGGAAGATCTTGACCGCCGCCCCGGACGCGCCCTGGACGAGCGCCTGATTGCCACCCTGGCCAGTGGCGACTGGATCCGCCAGCAGAACAATCTGCTGCTGACCGGGCCGACTGGCGCCGGCAAGACCTGGCTGGCCTGTGCCCTGGGCAACCAGGCCTGCCGCCAGGGCTACAGCACCTTGTACTTGCGCACCCCGCGATTGCTGGAGCAACTGCGCATCGCCCATGGCGACGGCAGCTTCGGTCGCACCCTGCAACAGCTGGCCAAGGTCGATGTCCTGGTGCTCGACGACTGGGCGTTGGCTCCGCTGGAGGAAGGGGCTCGGCATGATCTGCTGGAAGTGATCGACGACCGCGCCGGCAGCCGCTCCACCATCCTGACCAGCCAGCTACCCATCGAGCACTGGCACGGCTGGATCAACGACCCAACCCTGGCCGACGCCATCCTCGACCGCTTGGTGCACAACGCCTATCGACTGACGATGAAGGGCGAGTCACTACGCCGAAAAAAAGCCGAGGAGCAAACCGCATCGTGACCGATGCGATTACAATCCAGAACCCGCGCAACGGGGGTGGAAACACCGGTCACGTATTAGCGAAACGCTCGGTCACGTTCACCGAAATCCGCAGCCAAGCTGGAGTGCCAACAGTCAGTACAGAAGAAATAGACGTGCTGGTGAAAATCTATCCGCAGTACGCTTTTTGGCTTGCTAGTGGGGAAATAGCACCAGAGGTCGGGCAAACAAGCCCGGACTACGACGAAGCCAACAGAAACTTGAACCAACCAAGCGCTGGATAGCGATCGCGCAGCAAGTGACTAGCCCCAGGTATGCCATGTGAGCGTGGCAGTGGGATTTAGAGGGGAGGTAGGTGTTCGTGTTTTTGTAGTCAAAAAGCACGAAATGCTTTACACAAAGACGTTTTGCCTTGACATAAGGTTGGTTCTGGAAGACATTCTGGCTCACGCAGCCCTCCACAAGGGACACTCTGAAAAAGACTTTCTGATTTTGGCAAAATAGCCGAACGCCACCCACCGAGTTTTCCGATGAAGCAGATGACCTTCGCCGACGCCGAGTACGCCGGCAAGCGCAAACAAACCCGCAAAGAGTTGTTTCTGATCGAGATGGATCGGGTGGTGCCGTGGAAGGGGTTGATTGCCTTGATCGAGCCGCATTACCCCAAGGGCGAAGGCGGCCGTCCGGCGTACCCGTTGATGGCGATGCTGCGGGTTCATCTAATGCAAAACTGGTTCGGTTATAGCGATCCAGCGATGGAGGAGGCGCTGTACGAGACCACCATCTTGCGCCAGTTTGCGGGACTGAGCCTAGAGCGTATCCCTGACGAGACCACCATCCTCAACTTCCGTCGCCTGCTGGAGAAACACGAACTGGCTGCTGGCATCCTGGCCGTGATCAATGGCTACCTGGGTGACCGTGGCCTGTCGCTGCGCCAAGGCACCATCGTCGATGCCACGCTGATCAATGCGCCGAGTTCGACCAAGAACAAAGAGGGCAAGCGCGATCCGGAAATGCATCAGACCAAAAAGGGCAACCAGTATTACTTCGGCATGAAGGCCCACATCGGCGTCGATGACGAGTCGGGCCTGGTGCATAGCGTGGTAGGTACGGCGGCCAACGTGGCGGACGTCACCCAGGTCGACAAGTTGCTGCATGGCGAGGAAAACGTTGTCTGCGCCGATGCGGGTTATACCGGCGTCGAGAAGCGTGCCGAGCATGATGGTCGCGAAGTGATTTGGCAGGTGGCGGCCCGGCGCAGCACCTACAAAAAGCTGGGTAAAAACACGGCGCTGTACAAAGCCAAGCGCAAGATCGAGAAGGCCAAGGCCCAAGTGCGCGCCAAGGTCGAGCATCCGTTCCGGGTGATCAAACGCCAGTTCGGTTATATGAAAACGCGCTTCCGTGGCCTGGCGAAGAACACGGCACAACTGGTGACGCTGTTCGCGCTGTCGAACCTGTGGATGGCACGCCGACATTTACTGACAAGTGCAGGAGAGGTGCGCCTGTAATGCGGGAAATGGCCGTTGCGGGGTGCTCGCGGCGGCTAAAAACGTATAAAAGAGCGGCGGATTTGATCGTTTTTGATTGATTTACCGCTTTCAAAATCGGCGGTGGCTGGAGTCAGTCAGAAATACATGACTACTTCAGACCATCCCTAGCTCTGTCCGATGTAGTCGCACTATTCGCTCTTGAATATCAAGTCTGGCTTGAGATGCCTTCGTTGAAAGCGAATGGATGTCGATCAAATTCCTTACAGTATCGTCAAGAATTTGTTTGCCAGAGCTGAAGCCAC
>DAITLT010000286.1:0-4428 GCA_036835505.1 Pseudomonas sp. | reverse complement strand
TGCGCAGGCGCAGGATGTCGTTTTGCAGGGCCTGCAGCAGGCTGCTGTCGTGCAGGTCGGCGTCCTCGGAATACAGGCCGATCTCCTGACCACCTTCGCCGGACGCCAGGCTGAACAGGCTGTCGAAAAAATCCCGGCCCTGCTTGCCCAAACTCGCCAGCAAGGGGTTGCCGACATCCAGGTACCACTCATCCGGGGCGAACGGCGGAAAAGCTGCTGCGTTTGCGCTGGCGACGCTTTCCGTCCGCCCGCTAAAGGATTGACGCTTGGCCAGCTCGCGAATATCGCGAATCTCACCCCAGGCCTCGCGACACGGATTGAGGGCAAACAGAATGACTTCACAGTGCTGGCTCAGGCCCTCGAGCACCCGCAGATGATGGGGCGGCAGGCTGCTGATGCCGAACACCACGACGCGCTCGGGCAGACCGGCAATCGGCTCGGGACTCTGCAAGCGCTGCAACAGTTCATCCAGCAGACGCGCGCGGTGCGGGTGGCCGTCCTTGGTCAGCTCGCGCCAGAGCAGTGCCTGCCAGCCTTCGTCCGGGCCCAGATCGAGCAACTCATTGCGCTCCCAGGCGGCCAGCCAGTCGTCGCGATACAGCAGGTATTGGTCGAACACGTCGGCAATCTTCACCGCCAGGGACAGCCGCCGGCGCTCGTCGCCGCCCGCCAGGTAATGGGCCAGGCGCGGCGCCTGGGCGCAGTGCTCGGGCTCACAGAGCCAGTCGTACAGGCGCCAGGTCAGACTGCTGGGACTAAAGGCGGATTGCTCGGGTAACTGACCGAGCACCAGGCGCGACACATCCCAGACGAATCTGGCCGGCAACTGCACCTCCAGCTGCATGGCGATGCCCGTGCTGCGCGCCAGTTGCAGGGTCAGCCAGCGGCCCATGCCCTGGCTCGGCACCACCACCAGGGCCGGCGCCAAGGGCTCACTCAGCGGCTGGGCCAGCAGTTTGCAGGCCAGCTCACCAAGGGTTTCCAGATCGGGGGCGTGAAAGAGGCTGAGCATGGGGCGGGGAGTCCGTTCGAGGGCGGCAGAACACAACAGCGTGGGCGCAGATCATAGCGCGAAGCCGCTGGCCGACTAAGGTTAAAGACTAAGCACAACCGGCGCCGGATGACCTCGCGCGCGACCTTCTGCAGCCTTCCACCCAATCACGGAGCCAGCATGGACAACCAGCCAACCGCGGCCGCAGGGCCGGATGTTTACCCCTACCTGGAAAAGCTCTACAGCCTCGGCGGCTCGGACATGTTCTTCAGCGTCGGCACTCAGCCGCAGCTCAAGGTCGAAGGCCTGACCCAGCCGGTCGGCAGCCAGGTCATGCAGCCCGGCGCGGTGCAGCACATGGCCTATCAATTGATGACGGCAAAGCAACGCACCGAGTTCGAGCGTGATCTGGAAATGAACCTGGCGGTCAGCGTCGGCGGCTCGGGGCGCTTCCGGATCAACGTCTATTACCAGCGCGGCGAGGTGTCGATGGTGGCGCGCCTGATCAAGAACGAAATCCCGCC
Source organism: Pseudomonas sp. (assembly GCA_036835505.1). Lineage (GTDB taxonomy): Bacteria > Pseudomonadota > Gammaproteobacteria > Pseudomonadales > Pseudomonadaceae > Aquipseudomonas. The sequence goes on along the minus strand of DAITLT010000286.1, from coordinate 2,913 downwards.
GATCAGCGCCCTCGGCCTGCCAAACCAGTTGGAGAAACTGGCGCTGATGGATCGCGGCCTGATCCTGGTGGTCGGTGCCGCCGGGTCGGGCAAGTCGACCACCCTGGCGGCGATGCTCGATCACCGCAACAGCAACAAGGACGGGCATATCCTCTGCGTCGAGGACCCGATCGAGTTCCTGCACCAGCACAAGCGCTCGGTGATCGACCAGCGCGAGGTCGGCCTGGATACCCACAGTTTCGGCGACGCCCTGCGCAACGTCCTGCGCGAGGCACCGGACGTGATCATGCTCGGCGAGATCCGCGACCTCGACAGCATGCAGCACGCCCTGCACTACGCCGAAACCGGCCACCTGTGCCTGGCCACCCTGCACGCCACCAGCACCACCCATGCCCTGGAGCGCATCGTCCGCTTCTTCCCGGAAGAGGCGCGCAAGCAGATTCTCGCCGACCTGGCGCAGAACCTGATCGCCCTGATCGGCCAGCGCCTGGTGCCCGGCGTCGAGCAGAAGCGCGCGGTGGCGGTGGAGCTGCTGCTGGCCTCGGCGCATGTTCGTGACCTGATACAGCGCGACCTGCTGGATGACCTGCGCGAAGCCATCGGCCGCGCCACCGAGCAGGGCATGCAGACCTTCGACCAGCACCTGCTGGCGCTGTATGAAAGCGGCCGGATCAGCGTCGAGGAAGCCATTCGCCATGCCGACTCGCGCACCGATGTGACCCTGAAGATTCGCCTCGGTCATGGCGTCGGCACGCTCAATAGCGATTTGAATATGCTCCGCGACAGCTAAGAGCCTGACCCTCGCGGTGTTCGCCGCCCTCTCCCCCAGCCCCTCGGCTTGGGCTTCCTGCGTCGCTCTACCTCCTGCATCCATGCAGTCGTCTCCCATAAATGGGCGAAGGGAGCAAAACGCGCAACCCGAAACTGATCCGCAGTGGCCGCCGCGCTTTCCCTGACGGCCCGGCTTGGGCATCATCGGCCCATGCACAGCCCTTGCCTCGATCCCCGTCATGCCTCCGTCAGCGCCAGCCTGACCCAGGCCATCCTGCACGCGGCCAGCCGTCTCGGCCTGGCCCGCGCCGAGCTGCTGACTGCCAGCGGCCTGGACGCCAGCCAACTCGACAATCCCGATGGCCGCGTGCCGCTGCTGGCGCAGCAACAACTGTGGGCGGCGATTGAGCAGCAACTAGGCGGCAGCGAAGCCGGCCTGCTGATCGGTGCGGCCCTGGCGCCGGGGCAGTTCAGCGTGCTCGGCTACCTGCTGCAAAGCAGCCCGACCCTGAGCGCGGCGCTGCAGGCGGTGCAGCGTTATCAACGCCTGGCCGGCGAAGGCGGGGAGTTCAGCCTGCAGGCGGAGGGCGAGTGCCTGTGGCTGGTGTACCGCGCCGTGCAACCCGAGCAGGCCGCCACCCGCACCCGCGTGCTGGCGCTGATGGCCTTCTGGCAAAGCCTGATGACGCCGCTGCTGGCCGACTTTCGACTGCTCGGCGCCCGTTTTATCCACGCCGCGCCAGATGATCTCAGCCGCTACACCCAGGCGTTCAACTGCCCGCTGCAGTTCGCCGCCGGTGATTACGCCATCGGCCTGCCCCAGGCCTTGCTGGAACAGCCGCTGGCCCAGGCCAATCTGCCGTTGCAGAAGCTCCTGCGTGAACATGCCGAAGCCCTGCTGGCGCGCCTGCCCAGCGCGAGCCTGAGTGCCCAGGTGGTGAGTTTGCTCAGTGCCCAGCTCAGCCAGGGCGAGCCGGATCGCCGCCAGTTGGCCAAGACCCTGCATCTCAGCGAGCGCACCCTGCAACGGCGTCTGGCCGACGAGGGCAGCAGCTATCAGCAGTTGCTCAACGATACCCGCCGGCAACTGGCCGAACGCTACCTGCGCGATGGTCAACTGGCGGCCACGGAAATTGCCCTACTGCTGGGCTACTCCGAGCCCAGCGTGTTCTTTCGCGCCTTCCGCCAGTGGACGGGGCTGACCCCCGGCGAATACCGCGCCCGGCAAAAAGCCTAAGAGCCGCTCACCCCAGGCTCCGCTGCGATCGGCTGGCCGACCTCTGGCGCCGCCTGCAATCTGTGCCGCCGCAGGATCTGCGCCAGGCTGCCGTCGCGCTGCAACTCTCCAAGCATATTGTCGAACGCCTGAAAATCCGCCTCGCTGACTCGCGTTCGGGATAGGCCAATACCATAGGCGATGACCTGCGCCGTGCCGGCCTCACGCAGCGCCGGCAGCGCAAGATCGCGCTGCAGGTGGCGCGCCACGTCATAGTTCATAAAGGCCGCGCCGTGCTCGCCATAGCGCCCGGCCAGCAACTTGCGCAGTACCCGCGGATTGTCTGTTTCCAGTTCCAGGGTGCCCGCTGCCGCCCGCTGGAGCAGAGCTTCGAGCGTCAATGAGGTGCCGGATGGGCCATAAACACCCACGTGCATGCCTTTCAGGTCGGCCGGCTGGCGATAGTCAAAGGTCTTTCCGGGCAAGGTAAAAAAGCTGTACCGGGTCACCACCAACACACGGGTTAAACGAAAGTAACGCTCTCGCTCCGGCGTACCGAGAAGGGCAAAAGCACCATCCACCTTGCCGGTTTCCGCCAGATCCAGCGCCCGTCGCCAAGGCAGCACCTGCAGCTGACACTGATGGCCGAGCCGCTTGCACGCCAACTCAATGATCTCGGCAAAAGGGCCGCCGGCTTTGGCCATTGGCGCATTGGCCGCGACCACGCCAGCCCCCTGCGGGTAACTGAACGGCGGAAAATTCTGAGTCACCAGCGTCCACTCGGCGGCCAACAAGGGCCCTGCCAGGCACATCAAAAAACCACCGAGCCAACGCCTCATGACTGCTACTCCCGTCCTGATAAAGGCTTGAGCCTAGGGTCTGTTCCCGTTTCATCGCAAGCCGCGTTGCCGCGAGAAATGGTCCCC
>DAITLT010000285.1:0-4465 GCA_036835505.1 Pseudomonas sp. | reverse complement strand
GCTCCAGACTGGAGAAGTCGATCAGCAACTGACCGGGCCGGGCGCCCTCAACAATCCCGCCCTCGCCAAACACCACCTCGCGCACCGCTGCGGTGTCGGCCAGGCACAACAGCACCAGCTCGGCATCGCGGCACAGCTCGGCCGGGGTCTGCACCCGCTGACAGCCGCTCTCCAGCAACGGCAGGCATTTGTCGGCATTGCGGTTCCATAGGCTCAGCGGATAACCGGCGGCCAGCAGCCGACGACACATCGGCAGGCCCATCAAACCGATTCCGGCAAAGGCCAGTGCAGGCAAAGAGGCAGTCATAAAAGGCTCCGCAGGTCAGGCAAAAACGCAGTTTAACTGGCCACGCCACGAATGGAACTGCCATGCCAGGATGCCCGCCTTTATACTGCGGCAGATTTCCCACTGCTGAGTTAGCGTCCGTGCCAGACGGATTCAGGCAATCCTGGTCATTACTGCATGAGCAACGCCCACACCCCGCCGTACAGCCTCACCTCCGCCATCGTTAGCCTGGTTAGCCAGGCCAGCGCGGCGCTCGGGCGGATCGAAGCCGAGCAAAGCCTGGCTAGCATGCTTTTGAACACAGTGAAAATTTTGTAGACCTTACTATTCGTGGCCTTCAGGCCTGTTGCGCAAGAAGTTGCACAACTTGATGCGGTTATCATCGGGAGACCTGAATAACCGATACCAAGGAATGGCATGATCCCAACCGCTAGACTTGGCGACATGCACGTTTGTCCGCTCCCCGGCCACGGCACATCGCCTATCGCTTCCGCCTCCCCTGACACTCAAATCAACTTCCTCGGCGCGGCACGTGTCGGGGATGTCTGTGGCTGCGGCGCAGTTATCACCACTGGCTTCCCCTCCATCATCATCGACAATCGACCACTGGCGTATCTGGGTAGTCCGACTAGCCACGGCGGCACCATTGTCTCGGGCAGCTCCGATACCTTTGGCGGTTTCCAGTTCGGCGGTGGCGCGACCAGCACTATCGTGAACTTCGCCAAGCTTGGCGCTGTGCGCCCGGATGGCTCGGTGGATGATCAGCTCATGGCCGAGTTACTCGCCGATCCACAGTTAGAGCAGCACGCCTTGCTCTCGGGAGCCCTGGTGCAGCCGAATGGTTCAACTGCCGCGCCCAAGGAGTCGCTAACTCCTGAGTTAATTGCCGTCGCGGGCAGTCAGCATGACAGCAACTCGGGCAACAAGATGATGTTCATTGGCCAAGCTGTGCGTGAGCTGGCCGAGTTCAAACGCAACAACCCCAACCTGACTCGCACACTGGTGGTGTTCACGCCCGCGTACAGCTCCGCCATGCTCAGTGCCGCTCGCAGCTCCGCCGAAGCTTACGGCGCGAACTTTGTCAGCGTGGCTAACGTCCAGGGGCTGATCGATTACCTGAATCGGGGCAAGGACAGGAAGCATTCGCCCATCGCGCACCTGTCATTGTTCAGCCACGGCCTGCCACAGCAGGTGGAGTTTGGTTATGAATTGGCCGAGCAATTTGAAATGTCTCTCAATGTGCTGAGCTACGACAAAATTTCGCCTTTGGCATTTTCAAGTTCGGCGCGAATCGACAGCTATGCCTGTCGAACAGGGATGGGTAATCGTTCGGAATTTCCTATTGAAGACGGCATCCAATTCTTTCCGCAAACCAACGAGAGCCTGGCGCAACTGCTGGCCGACCACTTGCAAATCAAGGTACGGGCGTTCATTCGCCGGTCGGACTACAAGAACACCTGGGGTTCGTTCGAGGAGCGCCGCATGGGCGATCTTTGCGGGATTAGTAACAACGCAGCTCCAACGGGTGAATGGTGCCAAAGGTGGAGTGCGCGGAGGGAAGAGCGAAAGGAATACAACAAACTCAGCGGCTTCACCTATCAGGAAATGGGGGCGATCAACCCAGTGATTTCCGGCGATACTCCACTAGGCATACCCGGAGGCCACTTTGAATTTTCGCCAAAATAAAGGGCTATGGATTGCCCTCGCTATTCTCTCTCCGCTGCTGTTGTTCTGGGGTTACTACGAGTTGAAAGCTATGACAAGTGCATACAAGCAAGATTTTGGTAATGGCGTCATTGTCTACGCGGATAAGTATGTGAACACGGGTCACTGGGTGTTCGACTGCGACTATTCGCGCTTAATCAGCCGCGAACCGTTGCCTGTGCCAGTATCTGAGTTGGAAAGCGTAGGAAAGCTCACCATCGGCAATATGTTCTATTTGAAGGACACCGACAAACAGCCAGCCAAGCAGGCACTGAGATCTATCACGAGTGTTTCTGGCTGGTACAAGCAACTGCGCTACCTCTACTCCGCTCTCAATGAGTCTAGTGAGCTGGATGGGCACGACTTCGACCTGATCACTCAGTACGACGGTAGAGCCTGGGCTTTGCGGGTTAGCCAGTGGGTTGGTTCTGATGGAAAGTCCAGCTTCAAAATAACTGCCGAACCTTACGATCCCGAAACCTATGTGGACTACGCTAAAGCGCTCCAGGCCGCTGCCAAGAGTTGCCCGGCACCACAGCAATAGCATCAGGCCGAGTACCGCCATCAACCAGAGCACGCAACAAGGCGATGCCACGCCCTTTATCACCTTTATGCTGCGGATGCTGGTGCAGGCGCTCGACGCGCTAACCCCCCAAGTCAGCCCCCAAGTCAGAGAGCTGATCGCCGTGCTCGATGGCGCGATGAACCGCGAGCAGTTGCAGGCCTTGCTCGGCTTGCAGGATCGCAAGTCATTCCGGCAACGCTACCTGCAACCGGCGTTGGCCGAGGGCTTGATCGAATACACTCGGCCCGACAAACCCAACAGCCGTCTGCAGCAGTACCGTCTGACCGACAAGGGCCTAGCAGCCTGTCGGGCTTAGGTCTGTCCTACTGCGGAAAAGCCGGAGCTGGTCATTTTTTGCGCTCTTTTTCGTTAAAGAGAGCGACTATTGGCCTCAAAAGAGCGCCAAAACTGCCTCAAACCGATCTTTCCCTCGCTACGGCCGCCTAAGTCCGACAGGCTGCTGGCGCTGCGAACCCAAGGCCAAGGTGCTCGATAAGCGCAACGCTGTTGCCCATGAATGAAACTGCCACTCGGCGCCGCGCACCTTTATACTGCGCGCCCAATTTTCCGCTATTGAACCGGAGATACCCATGTTGAACCGTCTTGCGACGCTGGCCGCCGGCTTTGCCCTGGCCCTTTCCTGCACTCTCAGCCAGGCCGCCGATGTGCTGCGCGTATCGGCTATCCCCGATGAAGCGCCCACCGAGCTGCAACGCAAATTCAAACCCCTGGGCGCCTATCTGGAACAGCAACTGGGCATGCAGGTCGAGTTCGTGCCGGTCAGCGACTACGCCGCGGTGGTTGAAGCCCTGGCTTCGGACCGTCTGGACATGGCCTGGCTGGGCGGGTTCACCTTTGTGCAGACGCGCCTGAAAACCGGCAATGCCATCCCCCTGGTGCAGCGCGAGCAGGATGCCAAATTCACCAGCAAGTACATCACCGCCAACCCAGCCGTGAAGTCGCTGCAGGACCTGAAGGGCAAGACCTTCGCCTTCGGCTCGGTATCCTCCACCTCCGGCAGCCTGATGCCGCGCTTCTTTATGCAAAAAGACGGCATCACGCCGGAACAATTCTTCAGCCGCGTGGCGTACTCCGGCGCCCATGACGCCACCGTGGCCTGGGTCCAGGCCGGCAAAGTGGACGGCGGCGTACTGAACGCCTCGGTGTGGGACAAACTGGTTGCCGCCGGCAAGGTCGACACCCGCAAAGTAGTCGTGCTTGGCACCACTCCGCCCTACTACGACTACAACTGGACCGTGCGCGGTAACCTCGACCCGGCGCTGAGCGCAAAAATCAAGGCGGCCTTCCTCGCCCTCGACCCGGCCAAACCGGCAGACAAGCTGATTCTCGATCTGCAAGCAGCCACCCGCTTCATCCCCACCCAGGCCGAGAACTACACCGGCATCGAGGAAGCGGCGCGCGCGGCCGGCCTGCTGCAGTGAGCCCAGGCGACTACGGCCTGCGGCTTATCGACGCCGGCCTGCACTACGGCAAGCGGGCCGCCCTGCAGGGCATCAATTTGCGCGTCGAGCACGGCGAACGCCTGGCCATTATCGGCCCGTCCGGCGCCGGCAAGACCAGCCTGCTGCGCCTGCTGGCCACCCAGATGCCGCCCAGCAGCGGCCAGCTTGAGTTGCTTGGCCGCCAGCCCTGGGCGCTGCCGGCGCGCCAGCGTAAAGCCCTGCGCAGCCAGCTCGGCCTGATTCAACAAAGCCCACCCCTGCCGCCCCGGCAGCGGGTGGTCAGCGCCGTGCTGGCCGGCCGCCTCGGCCAGTGGTCGCTGGGCAAAAGCCTGTGCAGCCTGCTTTACCCGCTGGACTGCGACGGCGCGGCCGCGGCCCTGGCGCGCCTGGATCTCGGCGACAAGCTGTTCCAGCGCTGCGACCAGTTGTCCGGCGGGCAACTGCAAC
>DAITLT010000284.1:0-4503 GCA_036835505.1 Pseudomonas sp. | reverse complement strand
CACGCACATCAGCGCATCTTCATCACCGATGTTGATCTCCTCGCGGTACACACCCGGCGGTACCGAAACTGCATCGCGCTCGTTGAGCACGGTTTCGAAGCGCTCGCCGTCTTTTTCCAGGATCAGCTTCATCTTGCCGCGCAGGACGAAGAACACCTCTTCGACGTCGATGTGCAGGTGTGGTGGCCCCTCGTGACCGGCCGGAATGACCATGGTGGAAAAGGTGAAGTGCTCGGCCGGGATGGTGTTCACGTCGCGGGCCACCCCGGTACCGCCAGTGCCGATGTAGCGCATCTGCGCACGGCGGTACTTGGGATCGTGATCAGCCTGGAACTTCAGCGCGTCCCAGTCGTACTTGCGTGTGGAATAACGGGCAATGCGCGTATTGCACCATTCCTCGAAGCTGGCGCCTGCGGGGCGATCCCAGGATTTAGGTGCAGCTTGCAGTTGGCTCATGTCACTCATGGTTTCCTCCAGGTCAGGGCATGACGAACCCGCCGTTGACCGGCAGGGTTTGTCCAGTGATGAAGCGGGACAGATCGGACAGGGAGAACAGCACGGCACCGCAGACATCCTGCGGAACCTGGCCGCGCTTCAGCGCGCGCTGCTCGATATACAACTGGTGGCGCGCGGCGGGCACGTACTGGGTGGCCTCGACCTCGACCAGCCCGGGGGCTATGGCGTTGACGGTGATGCCATCGCCACCGAGCTCACGTGCCAGGCTGCGAGTCATGGCCAGCACCGCACCTTTGCTCGCGCTATAGGCCAGCAGGTTGGGCGCGCCCCACAGCGGGGTGTCGGACGCCAGGTTGACCACGCTGCCGCGACCGGACTCACGCAAGGCCGGCAGGCAGGCACGGGTCATCAGCCAGGTGCCGCGCACGTTGACTTGCATGACCCGGTCCCACATCGCAATCTCCAACTCCTCGCAACTCTTGCCGCCGGAATTGGTGATCGAGGCGTTGTTGACCAGCCCGTCCAGGCCGCCGAGCAGGCCGACCGCGCTTTCCACGCAACGGAGGATGGAGTCTGGATCGGCCAGGTCGAGCGGCAGCGCATGCACCTCCAGGCCCTGAGCACTCAGTTCGCGGGCGGACTGCTCGACGCGCTCGGCGAGGATATCGGCGACCACCACCCGGGCGCCGGCGCGGGCTGCTGCCTCGGCGAAGGCGAAACCGAGTCCGCGGGCGGCACCGGTAATGAGCACGCGGCGATCTTGCAGGAGCTGGTTCATATAAGGCTCCTCACACCGTGCTCAGGTTGGCTTTGGTCGGCAGGTAGTGCAGCACCCGCTTCTCGGCCCAGACCACGGCGCCGTAGGCCAGCACGCCGATCAGGGTGAGCATGACGATGGCGACGAAAACCCCGGCGGTGTTGCCCTGGCCTTCGGAGTCGACCAACAGGAAGCCGAGGCCCTTGTTGCCGCCGACCAGTTCACCGACGGTGACGCCGATCACCGCTAGGGTCGAGGCGATGCGCAGGCCGGAGAACAGCGCGGTCATCGCCGAGGGAAACTCCACCAGACGGAAAATCTGCCAGCGACTGGCGCTCATGGCGCGCACCAGGTTGATCATGTCCGGATCGACGGTACGGATCGCCGAGAGCACGTTGATCATTACCGGGAAGAACACAATCAGCACGGCAATGAGGATCTTCGGGTAGATGGTGTAACCCAGCCACATCACGAACAGCGGCGCGAAGGCCACCTTGGGCGCGATCTGCAAAGCCAGGATATAGGGTGAGAGCACGGCTTCGGTTGCGGGTGACAGGCCCAGCACTACGCCGATCACCACGCCGAGCAGAGCACCCAGGGCGAAGCCGACGATGATTTCCAGGGTGGTGATCGCGCTGTGCTCGAGCAGCCCGGCGTGCTGCCACATGACCAGCCCTTCTTCTACCACCCGGCTCAGCTTGGGCAGGACGAACTCGGGCATGCCCAGCAGCCCCGGCCCCCACTGCCAGCTGGCAAGGAACACGATGAGCAGGGCGATGCTGCCGAACATGGAGTTATTGATGAATTTCATGGGGCACCTTATTGCTTGACAGCCAGGCCGTCGTTTTCGACAAAACGGTTGGTGTAGAGCTCATCCAGCGGGGTTTCGCGGGCCACGATGCCCTCATTGACATAGAACTGGCGCACCTGCTCCAGACGCTGCGGGTCGATCCGCCCGAGCTGCTGCTGGTTGGCATACACGTGCTCGACGTAGAGGCGGAAAATCTTCTCCAGCGTTGCTTCCTTGCCCTGGTAGGCCGGCACCGCCTCGGCGAAGGTGGCCGCCGCCTGCTTGGGATCGGCGATGATGTCGCGCATACCCTGCAGAGTGGCCTTGACCACGCCGCCGACCACTTCGGGCTGTTTCTCGATGGCCTCCTCGGAGGCGATGATGGCCTGCGCCATGCTGGCGAAGATCTCGCTCTGCGGCAGCAGCTTGATCGAGGCGCCAGCCTCCTCGGCATTCACCACCCAGTCCGGCACCGCCGCCATGGCCTGCGACTTGCCGGCGGAGAACAGCTGCCAGACACCCGACGGGCCGGCGGCCTGGACATCGACATCGGACTTGCTCAGGCCGGCCATGCGCAGCGAGGCGAGCAAGGCGTAGTAAGTGGTATCCGAGTAAGACATCACAGTCAGGGTCTTGCCCTTCAGGTCCTTGATCGAATTGATCTCGGCCTTGGCATCGGTGGCGACCATGGTCAGGCCACCGGCACCCAGCACCGCCACGGTCTTCACCGGCACGCCGTTGGCGCGCACGATGATCGAGGTATCGCCGATGGCGCCGCCCACCAAAGCGTTGCCGGCTCCGACCTGCTTGGCCACATCTACCCCGCCCTTGGCGGCGATGAAGGTGACCTTGAGATTCTGCTGGTCGTAGTAGCCTTTCTGCTGAGCAATCACCCAGGGGGCGAATGCCGGCAGGGTCGGCGGCGCCGGCAGCAGGTAGGTGACTTCAGTGGGGGCCGCCTGCGCGGTCAGCGCCGCGCCCAACGCCAGGGGAAATAACGCGGCCTTGCCCACTGCCGATACGAATGACTTGAACATGCTCAGCTCCTGTATTGTTTCGATAGCCATGATTGGCAATGGATCAGTGCAGATCGGTGTCTTCACCGACTCTCAACAAGGCCATCAGGCGACCTGCCAGCGGGCCGATTTCCGGCAACTTGCGCCGCTCTAGCGGGTTCTCGCGTAGCGGCAAATCGACGCTGATTTCCTCGAGGATGGTGCCGGGCCGGGCACTCATCACCAGCAGCCGATCGGACATGGCGATCGCCTCGATCAGGTCATGAGTGATGAACAACGCGGTCTTCTTCTGCTCGAAGAGCATCTGCGCCAGGTCCTGCTGGAGGATCATCTTGGTTTGCGCGTCGAGGGCCGAGAACGGCTCGTCGAGGAACAGCACCTGCGGATCGGTGGCCAGGGTGCGCGCCAGGGCGGCACGCTGACGCATGCCGCCGGACAGCTGGAACGGGTAGTGGTCGCCGAAGCCGTCGAGGTGACACTTCTTCAGCATCTGCTCGGCGATTGCCTGGCGCGGGGCTGCCGCCATACCTTCGATTTCCAGACCCAACTCGATGTTGCGACGAATGCTGCGCCAAGGCATCAGCAGATCCTTCTGCAACATGAAGGAGACCTTGCGCACCGGACCGAGGACGCGCTCGCCACCGACATAGACCTCGCCCTCGCTGGGGCTGTAGAGCCCGGTCCCCATGTTCAACAAGGTGCTCTTGCCGCAGCCGGAAGGGCCGATGATGGACACGACTTCGCCGCTGCGAATGCTCAGATTGAGGCTCTGCACGGCCGAGGTGGGTTCCCCCCCATCCTTGGCGGGAAAGCGCTTGGTCACGCCGCGAAATTCGATCTCGATACGTGCATCGCTCGCTTGCGGAAAATTCTTGAGTTCTTTTGCGGAGTGGATACTCAACGGGCTGGCTGTCATTTATTTTCGCCTCACGCTTGTTTCATATACGAAACATTGTTTTAATTATAAAACGTGCATGAGCCGTGCCAGAAAATACCGCCCTCCTAAAAAGCCGGCGTTTCGGATATAAAACCTTATTAATCAAATGGTTGAATAATTTTCAGGTTTGCTCGACGACGCATAGGCCGTTGAAGACTGCTGGCCGCATTCGCCCTGAAAAATTACATCCGAGTTGAAATTGCACAAAAAACGGCCACCCAGCGCTTCGTTCAGTAACACTTACCTTCTCGACAGCTGCTCAGTAACACTCGCCTGAGACCGTAGAGCAGCACTTCAACCGTGAGTACAGGTCCCGGGAACAGACGAGAACGTGAAATGCTGGATGCGCCAAACCGCCATACTTCAGATAGAAGTACGGCCTTTGGCTGCGAAAGGAAGCATGGCGCGGTGGCATGCAGGTGAAGAAGGCCAACCACACCGGCTGGCCGTCAGACGCAAAGCTGCGCTTGAGGGGGGTCTTGCTCAGTCAGCGCGCGATGGCGACAGCAACTCGATCTTGTAACCGTCCGGGTCTTCGACGAAGGCC
>DAITLT010000283.1:0-4527 GCA_036835505.1 Pseudomonas sp. | reverse complement strand
AGTACATCTCCCAGCAGATCTTCAACATCCTCACCGCCCAGGCGGTGACCACCGATTACGACCAGAACTACTTCCGCCGCGCCGGCATCGACATAGGCGAAACCATCCGCCTGGACGCCAACGACCTGTTTATGAGCCTGGCCGGCCCTGTGGCGGTGGCCTATGCCGAGTCCGTGGTGCCGGAGCAGAGCGCTGCGCTGGACAAGTTCCGCGTGCTGGACAAGGAGCCGTCGCGGCTGAATATCGACGACCTGTTCTTCCGCTCCATCGACCTGCCGCACTTCAACAAGGTGACCCAGGCCATCGAGGGCATCAGCCTGCTGCCGATCGAATCCAAGCGCTACCGCGAAGCGCTGGAGCAGTACAAGAAGTCCGAGTACGACGCCGCCGAGCTTAGCGACCTGCACTTCTTCAAGAACTGCTCGTCGGTGGTCTCCATCGTCTCGTTGCCCAAGGACTACAAGCTGTCCTACATGGACCTCAACCGGCTCAAGACCCACCTCAACAACCTGTTCCCCAACACCACTCTGAAGCGCTATGCGCTGGTGATCGGCGCCTCGGCCAACCTGTCGCTGACCACCCTGATCGTCAAGAGCCCGTGCCTGTCGGATGACTTCCTGACCCTGATCGTGGCCTTTATCAAACGCTGCTTCGCCCGCGAGCCGCACCGTTTCGATGAGAGCCTGGACAATGCCATTCTTGAGCTGATCGTTGCCGACGAGTTCGATGAGGCGCGGATCGACGCGATGCTCAACGAGTATGAAAACCCGGCCAAGATCCTCGATACCAACTGGTATGCGATCAAGCCGATGTATGAGAAGAAGTACCGCGAGCTGATCAACGATCAGAGCAAGTTCGTCTCGATCAATGACATTCGTCTGTCCCGTGACAGCGTGAAGAAGTCGATCAAGTACCTGCGCGAGATCTACCGTCACCGGATCGGCAAAACCAGGGTCATCTCGCTGAATCAGTACGAGCAGCAGCAGGGCTAAGGTGGCGGCCCTAGAGCGCCGACTTCTGGTTGGCGCCGGGTCGTTGCACGGTGTTGCTGGCGAGCCTGGCTGGCCAATCCAAGCCTCTGCAAGAGCACTTATGCACTTTTTCGACGGCGCCTGGTGGGCGGATAAAGGTCAATCAATACAGGTAGTTAGCGAGGGTGATGGCTAACTGCCGGTATTTAGCCCACAGCTTATCCACAAAATCTCAGGCGTCACTCACGGCACCGATCGGCTGGGCATCCGCGGCCAGGGCGCCGATCTCGATCTGGGTCTGTCGCACCCAGGCAAAGGCCCGGTCATTAAGTTCGGCAATCGCCCGTGGCCCAGTGCCCTCGGCGTACATCGGCGCACCAATCACCACCTTGATGGTCCCTGCCCGCTTGGCCCAGCCGTGTTTGGGCCAGTAGGCCCCGGCGTCGTGGGCGATCGGTAGCACCGGCAGGTTGGCATTGACGGCCAGCGAGGCGCCGCCGCGGGTGAACTTGCCGATCTGCCCGACCGGCATGCGCGTGCCCTCCGGGAAGATCAGCACCCAGGTGCCCTGCTCCAGGCATTCGTTGCCCTGCTTGGCCAACTGCTTGAGCGCCGCCTTGGGGTTGCTGCGGTCAATGGCGATGGGCTTGAGCATGGCCATCGCCCAGCCGAAGAACGGGATATACAGCAGCTCGCGCTTGAGCACCTGGCTCAGGGGTTGGAAGTAGCAGGACAGGAAGAAGGTTTCCCAGGTGCTCTGGTGGTTGGCCAGGATCACGCAGGGCTGGCTAGGCACATGCTCGGCGCCGCTGACCTCATAGCGGATGTCGAGCATGGCGCCGGTCAGCCAGACGGCGAAGCGGCACCAATAGACATTGATAAAGCGGTAGCGCAGACGAAACGGCAGGAAGGGTGCGACCAACATGCTCAGGGAGCACCAGAACAAGGCGCTGAGTGACAGCAGCAGGTAAAAGACAAAGGTTCTGATGGCCTGCACTGTCGACATATGAACTTTGACCCTAATGAAGAAGCTGCGCGGCCACGGCCGGCAAATCCTCGAAAATTAAAGTACCCGCCGGCAATCCCTTGCTCAGCGTGCGTTGACCCTTGCCGGTTTTTACCAGAACGGGCTGACAATCGACGGCCAAAGCGGCGTCGAGGTCACCACGGCTGTCACCGACAAACCATAAACCGGCAAGGCTCACGCCGTAATGGGCGGCAATCTGCTGGAGCATACCGGGTTTCGGTTTGCGGCAAGCGCAGCCGTCATCCGGGCCATGGGGGCAATGGACGATCAAGCCGACCTCGCCGCCCTGCTCCTCCACCAGTTGGCGCAGGCGTTGGTGCATGGCGTCGAGGGCTTGGGCTGGGTAATAACCGCGGGCCAGGCCGGATTGATTGGTGGCCACGGCCACGGTCCAGCCGGCTTTGCTCAGGTCGGCGATGGCGCTGATGGCGCCGGGCAGGGGAATCCACTCGTCGACCGATTTGATGTAGTCGTCGGAGTCGTAATTAATCACGCCGTCGCGGTCGAGGATCAGTAGTTTCATGCAGCTACCGTAGGATGGGTCGAGCGTAGCGATACCCATGGTGGGAACGATGGGTATCGGGGCTTGTGCCCCTCAACCCATCCTACATTGGCCTCGTTAGCCCAGTAGCGAGATGTCGGCCACGCCGCTAAACAAGCCTCTGAACCGAGCAAGCAGTGCATAACGATTGGTTCGCACGCCTGCGTCTTCAGTGTTGACCAGCACAGTTTCAAAGAAGGTATTAACTTCATGGTGAACTTCAGCTGCGCGCTGAAGTACGCCAACGTAGTCTTCGCTGTTCATGAGAGGTGTAGTGTCGCGCCATGCAGCATTCAACGCTGAGCCGAGAGCATGTTCGGCAGCTTCTACATAGAGGCTTGGATCATCATTTAGCTGATTAATATTCTCAGGTGCATCGGGACTCTTCAGGATATTGGCTGCACGCTTATTGGCTGCAACCAAGTCCTGAGCTTCTGGAAGCGCCAAGAATGCCTGGACAGCGAGGACACGCTTATTGAAGTCGCGAGGGCTTAAAGCAATGCATGCGCCAGTCGGAAGGATTGTGTAGAAAATCTGATGGTTAACTCCTTGCTCTTCGTAGCGGACGCGGAGTCGCTCTAAGAAAAACTTGTTGAGCTGGTCATAAATCATGACATTCGAGCTACTTAGTTTGCCGCCATACAAGTTAATCGCTTCATAGATCGCATCACGTAGGCTGAGCCGCAGATCATTCTCGATCAGAATCCGCAGTACGCCCAGGGCCGCACGGCGCAGCGCATAGGGGTCCTTGGAGCCGGTCGGCAGCATGCCGATGCCGAAGATGCCGACCAGGGTGTCGAGCTTGTCGGCCACCGCCACGGCGGCGCCGGTTAGGGTGCTCGGCAACTCGGCGCCGGCACCGCGCGGCATATATTGCTCGTTGAGGGCCAGGGCCACGTCGTCGGCTTCGCCGTCGTGCTTGGCGTAGTAGTAACCGGCCACGCCCTGCATTTCCGGGAACTCGCCGACCATTTCACTGGCCAGGTCGCATTTGCTCAGCAGGCCGGCGCGGGCTGCACGAGTGGCGTCGCCGCCGATGCGCGTGGCGATAAAGCCGGCCAGGGCCGAGACGCGCTGGGCCTTGTCGAACACCGAGCCGAGCTGGGCCTGGAACACCACATTGGCCAGGCGCTGGTTGAGGCTTTCCAGGCTGTGCTTCTTGTCCTGCTTGAAGAAGAACTCGGCGTCGGTCAGGCGTGGACGCACGACTTTCTCGTTGCCGGAGATGATCTGCGCCGGGTCTTTGCTCTCGACGTTGGCCACGGTGATAAAGCGCGGCAGCAACTTGCCATGGGCATCCAGCAGGCAGAAGTATTTCTGGTTGTCCTGCATGGTGGTGATCAGGGCTTCCTGAGGGACTTCGAGGAAGCGTTCCTCGAACGAACACACCAGCGGCACCGGCCATTCCACCAGTGAGCTGACTTCATCCAGCAGATCAGCCGGGACGATGGCGGTGCCCTGCTGCTCGGCGGCCAGTTCGGCAACGCGGGCGCTGATCAGCGCGCGGCGTTCGTTCAAGTCGGCCAGCACATAGGCGCTGCGCAGGTCTTCCAGATAGTTGGCCGGTGAGCTGATGCGTACCTGATCCGGGTGATGGAAGCGGTGGCCACGGGACAGGCGCCCGGCCTTCTGGGCGAGGATTTCGCAGTCGATTACCGCGTCACCAAACAGCATTACCAGCCACTGGGTTGGGCGGACGAATTCGGTCTTGCGTGCGCCCCAGCGCATGCGCTTGGCAATCGGCAGCTCGTTCAGCGACGTCTCGACGATGCTTGGCAACAGGCTGGCGGCGGGTTGGCCGGCAATGTTCTGGCTGAATTTTAGCTTCGCGCCGCTGGCGTCAATCTGCGCCAGCTCGACGCCGCACTTCTTGGCGAAACCGAGGGCGGCCTGGGTCGGATTACCGTCTTTGTCAAAAGCAGCCTGCACGGGCGGGCCGTCGAGGTTGACGCTGCGATCCGGCTGCTGGCTGGCCAACTGCTCAACCA
>DAITLT010000282.1:0-4544 GCA_036835505.1 Pseudomonas sp. | reverse complement strand
AAGGCTTCGATCGTCCCGTGGGTGAGCGCGGCCAACTGCTGTCTGGAGGGCAGCGCCAGGCCGTGCTACTAGCCCGAGCGCTGTTACTTGATCCACCCATTCTGCTGCTGGATGAACCCACCAGCGCCATGGACAACACCAGCGAGGAGATCCTGCGCAACCGCCTGCACAGTTGGGCGAAGGACAAGACCCTGCTGCTGATCACCCATCGCACCTCCATGCTCAGCCTGGTCGATCGCCTGGTCGTATTGGATAACGGCCATATCGTTGCCGACGGCCCCAAAGAGGCCGTGATCGAAGCCTTGCGCAAGGGCCGTGTCGGCCCTGCCGCCCTGTAGGACAGCCCTGATGGAACTCAGCCAGTCGTTGCGCGAACACGCCAGCCAATGGCGACAAAAGCCCGACACCGAGTTTATGCCCGAGGTCGACGGCACCCTGCTGGAAGACTCGCCCACCCTGGCGCGCCTGACCGTCTGGCTGGTCGGCCTGCTGCTCTTGGTCGCCCTGGTCTGGGCCAAGTTTGCGCTGCTGGAAGAAGTGACCATGGGCGAAGGCAAGGCCATTCCATCGAGCAAGATCCAGGTCATCCAGAACCTGGAAGGCGGCATCGTCGCCGAAATTTTCGTCCGCGAAGGGCAACTGGTGAACAAGGGCGATGTGCTATTGCGCCTGGACGACACCCGTTTTCTCTCCAACCGCGACGAAAGCGATGCCGACCGCATGGCCCTCAGCGCTCGCCTGCAACGCCTGCAAGCGGAAGCCGCAGGTCGCCCCCTGGAGATGCCTGCCGAAATCACCGAAAAGGCACCGCAATTGGTCGAGGACGAACTGGCCCTGTACAACTCACGCCAGGAGCGCCTGCACAGCGAACAACGCACCCTCAACGAGCAACTGCGGCAAAAGACTCAGGAACTGGCCGAGTTCAGCTCCAAACAGCAGCAATACCGCTCCAGCCTCGGCTTGATCCAGCAGGAGCTGAACATGTCCCAGCCGCTGGTCAGCAGCGGCGCCATTTCCGAAGTGGAGATTTTGCGTTTACGCCGCAGCGCCGTGGAAATGCGCGGTTCGCTGGACGCCACCACCCTGGCCATCCCACGGGCACAGGCGGGCATCAGCGAAATCAAAAGCAAGATGGAGGAGTCCGAGCTGGCGTTTCGCTCCGATGCCTTCAAGGAACTCAACGAGGTGCGCACCGAGCTGCAAAAGATCACCGCCAGCAGCCTGGCCATCGAGGACCGAGTCAGCCGCACCACCGTGCAATCACCCGTACACGGCATCATCAAGCAGCTCAAGGTCAATACCATCGGCGGCGTGGTGCAGCCCGGCAGCGACCTGCTGGAAATCGTGCCCCTGGAAGACAACCTGCTGATCGAGGCCAAGGTCCGCCCGCAGGACGTGGCCTTTCTGCACCCTGGGCAAAAAGCCATGGTCAAGTTCAGCGCCTACGACTACACCATCTACGGCGGCCTCAAGGCCAATCTGGAGCTGATCAGTGCCGACACCATCAGCGACGAGGACGGCAACAGCTTCTACCTGATCCAGGTGCGCACCGACAAGAATCACCTCGGCAGCGACGCCCAGCCCCTGTTGATCATCCCCGGCATGATCGCCACGGTAGACATCATCACCGGCGAAAAAAGCGTCCTCGACTACCTGCTCAAGCCAGTGCTTAAAGCGCGCGCCGAAGCCCTGCGCGAGCGTTAATCGCACCCCGGATAGACGACTGGCGATTAGACCCTATCGGATCGGCCTCACTCCACGATAAAGCTACGGCTGACGCTGGTGTATTCGTGCAGTTTGAAGGTGAATGGCGCCTTGCGGGTGCCGTTGTAGCGAAAGCGGTAGGTGCCGGGGCTGACGGAAGCCGGAATGTCCCACTCCAGGGTGGCCTGCGAGGTGCCCCACAAGCCGTCGATACGCCGCCAATGAAAACGCGTGCTCCAGTCATTGTCGTTGGCCATCGGCAGCCAAGCACTGCCGAGCAAACGCTGCACCTCCAGAAAGCTGCCCATGGGGCGCAGATTATTCTTCGGATGACCGGCCCAGAACACGGCGCGGGCCGTTTCTCCGGGGCGGTAACGGGATGCAGGCTGGCTGACGACATCACCGATGCTTTTACCGATCGGCGCCTGGTCATGCACCACCCCCGTCTGCAAGCTCATCTGCTTGTTCTTCAAGTCTCGCGGGCGCGGCTCCCCGGCCAACGGCAGCGCAGTGCCGCTGGCCAGGCTGCTGGCCTGCTCATGCAGGGCTTGCCGATAGGCGGCCAGGGTCCATGGCCCAAAGTGTGTCGAACCGGCCTCGTAATGCCCCAGGCGATACTCTTCATTGGTGGTCACATAACCGGAATAGGCATTGCTGTAGCCCGCCACCACAAGATGCTCAAGACCGGTGCCCTGGACGCCGGCAACGGTGCTGCGCAGGCGCCGCCCGGACATGATGGTGAACTCCCCCGGCAGCGCCAACAGGCCGAGTTGGCCAACCTTGATCAGCGACACCGGCAAAACTTCGGGCGTCCATGGATAGGGCTTGAAATTACCTTGGGCCAACAATAAGCCGCGCGGCTGATGGCAATCCTTCTGCGCCTCGGTGGGCGCCGTCAGCATTGCCGTCAG
The DNA here is from genome assembly GCA_036835505.1 of Pseudomonas sp. Lineage (GTDB taxonomy): Bacteria > Pseudomonadota > Gammaproteobacteria > Pseudomonadales > Pseudomonadaceae > Aquipseudomonas. Next base: position 1,929 of record DAITLT010000282.1, on the reverse strand, counting down.
GGCCTGCCAGAACAGGTTGCCGTGCAACTGCCCCTCATGGAACAAGTCCAGACCGCGTCCATCTTCGGTGCCGGCAGCAAACCCATAACCCAGGGCCGCCGTGCAGGTGCTATGACCCTCGCCATCCTCGGTAAAGGCGGCGGACACGGTCTGGGCGCTCATGTCGTAATACTTGTGGCGATAATCAATCGAGCCGCTCAGTTGCTCGCTGGCCTGCTCGTAGAGTTGCCGGGCCATGGCATATTGCAGTTGCCCGATCAGGCGCACGCTTTGCTCCGGGGTGTTTCCAGGGCCGCTACCATCCAGGCGCAGATTGGGGGTCATATCACCGGCGTTGCTCTGCGCAAAGGCCGCGACAAAGGCGTCCGCCGCCCGGCTGTTGGCGCCCTCCTGCTGCTCAAACAAATACTCGGCATAACCTTTGTTGTCGCCCGAGAGCAGCGTATTGGTGCTGGGTAACGACACGGCATGGGTCGCAAACCAACTGATCATGCCGACGGGCTGTTGCTCGCGAACCAACTTCAGCACGGTCATTTCCGGGTCGGTGTCCGGGTAACTGGCGGCATCGCGATTCTGCCAGTACGCCTCCTGGGAGCGATTGGCATTGGCGCCCCATAACTCACCGCGGTTATACAGAATGTAGCCCGGCGCAAGGTCGCCATGGGCCCGCTCAATAGCCGCCACAATGCCGCTCACCTGGGCGTCATAGGTCTGTTTGATATAGCCCTTGGTGGTGATGTTGTAGAGCGCGTAGTGCGAATGACCGCCCGCGGCCGAGTGCGTATGGGTGGCGCTGATCACCAGGTTGCGCTCGTTATAAAGATCGCCATAACGCGCCTTCAATGCCTCCAGCACCCCCTGAGTGACGCTCTGAAAGACCGCACCGCTGTCGATATTGACGAACACCACCCGCTTGTCTGCTTGCCTGTCTGCAATGATAAAAGCGCGCGCCCATTGCCGATCATGGATACCGCTGGCGACCTGCTCCGGGACGGCATAGCCAAACAGACCAACTTCTGCGGCCGGCCCGGTAATGTCATACAGGCCACGGCCGATCAGATAGTTCTGATCACGCGCCAACAGGCTTGGGGAGAGCAATATCGCGCTGACCAGCAACAGAGGGGTAAGCAATTTCATCGGCGGCGCCTTCTTGTTATTAGGGTCTGTTCCCGTTTCATCGCGAGCCGTCTCGATGCAACAAACAGCAACCCGTGCCCGCGCGAATGAGACCATAGTCCCAAGTCATGAGGAGTAAAACTAAAAGAAGGGTAAAACCGGCCATCTTAAGTTGGGACGAATCTGGGCCTTGAATTCAGGGGCAAACAAACAGCCGCCCCCTTGCCAATGCCCTTCACTGACGCCGGTGGATGGTTATTTTGTAGCCGGGATGAAACCCGCGAAGCCAGTTGCCCGGCAGGCGCGCCGCGGGGTTTATTCGGCTTGGCGTGTGCCGCCCTGGGTACACGGGATGACCTCAGCCTCACCGCTGCCGTTGTGCGCAGCGGCCAAGGCTCAAGACCCAAGCCCGTGATTACGCTGGAATGTGGCCTCGCCCATGGCCGCAATTTGCCCCTCGATCAGCGCCTCGAAGGGTTGCAGCAAGGCCGCGAACGACTGCGGCGCCTCCAGCGTCTCCAGCGCCACCACGATGGCCTCCAGGGTCGACAGGGCGCCGGCCATCGGCGCCTTGCGCAAGCGGTAACGCGACTCCAGCCCCGCCGGCAAACACACCCGCGGCAATGCCGCCAACAAGGGATTGCAGTACAGCAGCTTGCGCGCCTTGCGCCAGGTGCCATCCGGCACCACCAGCAACAGTGGCCGCGCGCGGGGGCTGGCGGCAACAGTCGCGAGCGGCTGCGCGTCTTCGCCGGGAAACAGCAAACAGGCCTGATACGCCGGGTCAGCCAGCCAGCTCGCCAAGTCGGCAAA
>DAITLT010000281.1:2880-4546 GCA_036835505.1 Pseudomonas sp. | reverse complement strand
GCACCATGCTGGCCGGCCTGATCATGATCGCCATGGGCCTGGGCCGCGCCGGCCGCCTGATCGAATTCGTGCCCTACCCGGTAACCCTGGGTTTTACCGCCGGCATCGGCATCGTGATTGCCACCCTACAGCTCAAGGACCTGTTCGGCCTCAGCCTGAGCAGCCAGCCCCTGCACTATCTGGAGCAAGTACAGGTCCTGCTGCTGGCCCTGCCCAGCGCCCATCTCGGCGATGCCCTGGTAGCGGCACTGAGCCTGGCAGTGCTGATTCTCTGGCCGCGCTGGGTGCCGAAAGTACCCGGCCACCTGGCGGCCCTGGCCGTGGGCACGCTTGCCGGCCTGGCCCTGGAAGCGTTGGGCATCCCTCTGGCAACCCTGGGCGAGCGTTTCAGCTACAGCCTCGACGGTGTGCTGCATGCCGGGATTCCGCCCTTTCTGCCGGACTTCGCCTGGCCCTGGCAGTTGCCGGCGGCCAATGGCCAGCCCCTGAGCCTGTCGTTTGAGTTGATTCGCCAACTGCTGGCGCCCGCGTTTGCCATCGCCATGCTCGGCGCCATCGAATCACTGCTCTGCGCGGTGGTGGCCGACGGCATGACCGGCAGCAAGCACGACCCCAATGCCGAGCTGGTCGGCCAGGGCCTGGGCAACCTGATCGCCCCGCTGTTTGGCGGCATTACCGCCACCGCGGCCATCGCCCGCAGCGCCGCCAACGTGCGCGCCGGCGCCTTCTCGCCGCTGGCGGCGATGATCCATGCCGGCGTGGTGCTGGCGGCAGTTCTGCTCCTGGCGCCGCTGTTCAGCTACCTGCCGATGGCGGCGCTGGCGGCCTTGCTGCTGGTGGTGGCGTGGAATATGAGCGAGCCGCGGCATGTGCGGCATACCCTGCGCATCGCCCCACGCAGTGATGTGCTGGTGCTGCTGACCTGCCTGATCCTGACCGTGCTGTTCGATATGGTGCTGGCCGTCGGTGTCGGCCTGCTGCTGGCCGCCGGCCTGTTTATCAAGCGCATGAGCGACCTCACCGACACCGCCAGCCTGCCCCGGCATTTTCACCAGGCCCTCAAGGATCTGCCCGAGCATGTGCTGGTGTACGCCATTCGCGGGCCGCTGTTCTTCGGCGCCGCAGAAAAGGCCCTGAGCGTGCTGCGCCGCCTCAATGGCGATGTGAAAGTGGTGATTGTCGATATCAGCGCCGTGCCCCTGCTGGACATGACCGCCCTGGCAGCACTGGACAACGTGCTGCGCGACTACCGCAAACAGCGGGTGGGCCTGGTGTTGGTCGGCACCTCGTCGCGGGTGCGCCTGAAACTGCGTCGCGCCGGCATCCTGCGCGAAAACGGTCACCTGGCCTACGTACAAAACCTCGAACAGGCCAGAGCCAAGGCCCTGAGCTGGCTGGAGCCGGCCAGCGTCAACGGCTGACCCATTGGGCGGCGGCCCGGAGCCCCTGCGGGCGCACCACTCAGAACTGCGCGGCCATCCAGGCCAGATAGCTCGCCACGTCGGCGGCGCCTTCGCGCGGCGCCCAGGGCGCCAGCTCATCCTCGCCAATCGGTCGGTACGGCCCGGCCTTGCACTCGAACAGCAGACTATCGGCCTGCAGCACCACCAGGGCGTGAAACACCCCAGGCGGCAAATCGACACCGACACAGTCACTGTCCGCCGCC
>DAITLT010000281.1:0-2870 GCA_036835505.1 Pseudomonas sp. | reverse complement strand
CGGTGCGGCGGGATATAGGTGCCCGGCTGCAGGCCAACGGCCAGGCGATGGCAGGGCTCATCCATCTGATGAAAATTGTGGTGCTGGCGCAGCCTCGGATTGGCCGCTGCCTGAGCGCCCAACTGGGCAAACAGCGCCTGATCGAGAAAGCGCGGCTCAGGCATGGCCGTTACAGACCCTTAACCGCGTAGATGCCCGGCGCGTTGCGCCAGTAGCCCTTGTAGTCCATGCCGTAACCGAAGATGAAGCGATCGATACATGGCAGGCCAACGTAGTCGGCTTTCAAGTCCGGGCGCGCCTTGCGGTCGTGCTCCTTATCGATCAACACCGCGGTGTGTACCGCCGTGGCACCGGCATGTCGGCAGAAATCGATGATCGCGCCCAGGGTGTGCCCCTCGTCGAGGATGTCGTCGATGATCAGCACATCGCGATCCATAAAGGACAGCTCCGGCTTGGCCTTCCAGAACAGCTCGCCGCCGCTGGTTTCATTGCGGTAGCGGGTGGCGTGCAGGTAAGACAACTCCAGGGGGAAATTCAGCTTGGGCAACAGCTTGCCGGAGAAGATCAAGCCGCCATTCATCACGCAAAACACCACCGGGTTGCGCTCGGCCAGTTCGCTATTGATCACTGCCGCCATTCGCTCGATGGCCGCTTCCACCTCGGCTTCGTGGTACAGGCAGTCGGCTTCCTGCATGACTTGGCGGATGTGGGCGAGATCTACAGACATGGCATTTCCTCGAAGTAGACAGGCTCTGCGCGCAGACAACCTGATCAATGTGTCAAAATAAAAGCCGGCAAAGGTACTCACCTACTGGTCTGCCGGCAAGCCCTGGCGGACAAACGCCACGCACCACCCGCCGCACAAGGATAACCACTAAGCCCGAGAAACACCCGCCGCCACCCGCCAACCGAATGCTTTACTCTAAATCGCCCATTGCCCGCCCCGCCGGAGAACCCGTCATGCCTACCTTCGAGATCCGCCACCCGCTGATCCGCCATAAACTCGGCCTGCTGCGCCGCGCCGACATCAGCACAAAAAACTTCCGCGAACTGGCCCAGGAAGTTGGCGCCCTGCTGACCTATGAAGCGACCAAGGATCTGCCCCTGGAAAATATCCAGATCGAGGGCTGGTGTGGCCCGGTGCAGGTGGAAAAAATCTCCGGCAAGAAGATCACCGTGGTGCCGATCCTGCGCGCCGGCATCGGCATGCTCGACGGCGTGCTCAGCCTGATTCCCGGGGCCAAGGTCAGCGCCGTGGGCGTGGCGCGCAATGAGAAGACCCTGCAGGCGCACACCTACCTGGAAAAACTGGTGCCGGAAATCGACGAGCGCCTGGCGCTGATCATCGACCCCATGCTGGCCACCGGCGGCTCCATGGTCGCCACCATCGACCTGCTGAAAAAAGCCGGCTGCAAGGAAATCCGCGCCATGGTGCTGGTGGCGGCCCCCGAAGGCATCCAGGCGGTCGAGGCGGCGCACCCGGACGTGGTGATTTTCACCGCCTCCATCGACCAGTGCCTGAACGAGCACGGCTATATCATTCCGGGCCTGGGCGATGCCGGCGACAAGATCTTCGGCACCAAGCAAAAGGACGCCTAAATGCAGGATGAATTCAACGATCCACTCTGGCGCACCGTGCTGTCCGGCGCACAGATGCTCTTCGTGGCCTTCGGCGCCCTGGTGCTGATGCCGCTGATTACCGGCCTGGACCCCAACGTCGCGCTGTTTACCGCAGGCATTGGCACCCTCCTGTTCCAACTGGTCACCGGCCGCCAGGTGCCGGTATTTCTGGCCTCCAGCTTTGCGTTTATCGCCCCCATTCTCGCCGCCAAAGGCGAGTTCGGCCTGCCGGCGGTGCTTGGCGGCATCGTCGCCTCGGGCCTGGTGTATATCCTGCTAAGCGCCGTGGTGCGGGTAAAAGGGGCAAGCTTTATCGACCGGCTGCTGCCACCCGTGGTGATTGCCCCGGTGATCATTTCCATCGGCCTGGCACTCTCGCCAGTGGCAGTCAACATGGCCATGGGCAAGGCCGGCGATGGCAGCGTGCAACTGGTGGCGTATGAGATTGCCATGCTGATCTCCATGTCGGCACTGATCACCACCGTGCTGGTCGCCGCCATGGGCCGTGGCCTGCTGCGCCTGGTGCCGATCCTCGCGGGGATCATCATCGGCTGTAGTGTCGCCGCGCTCTGCGGGGTGATCGACACCAGCAAAATCGCAGCAGCCCCCTGGCTGGCGATTCCTGCATTCGTGACTCCCGAGCTGCATTGGGGGGCGATTCTGTATATCGTCCCGGTGGCCCTGGCGCCCGCTATCGAGCATATCGGTGGGGTGGTGGCGATCGGCAGCGTGACCGGCAAGAACTTTATCAAGCAGCCCGGTCTGCACCGCACCCTGCTCGGCGACGGCCTGGCCACCTCGGCCGCCGGCCTGTTCGGCGGCCCACCCAACACCACCTACGCGGAAGTCACCGGCGCGGTGATGCTAACCAAGAACTACAACCCGAAGATCATGACCTGGGCCGCCTGCTTCGCCATCGGCCTGGCCTTTGTCGGCAAATTCGGCACCGCGCTGCAGAGCATCCCCGTGCCGGTGATGGGCGGCATCCTCTGCCTGCTGTTCGGCTCCATCGCGGTGGTAGGCCTGAACACACTGATCCGCCATCAGGTCGACCTGTCCGAAGCACGCAACCTGATCATCGTTTCGGTGACTCTGGTGTTCGGCATCGGCGGCATGGTAATCGGCAACAGCGACTTCGCCCTCTCTGGCATCTCGCTGTGCGCCATCTGCGCCCTGGTGCTTAACCTGGTGCTGCCAGGCGGCCAAGGCTGGCGCAGCAAGACCGTGCTGGAAGAGCCAGACCTGTAACT